>DATNEI010000213.1:0-12310 GCA_035606795.1 Pyrinomonadaceae bacterium | reverse complement strand
TCCCGCCGCCTGATTATCGACATGCAGGGTGCTCCCGACCCCAGATCATTCAGGCTTTGAAGCGGACTCGACTTTTGTTAGCGACCACCGCTCCGTAAGGTGCTGCACGGCTTTGCCCCAAAATTACCGTTTGAAACCTCGTGGGACTAACCGATAGAAGCAGTGCCGTAGGCACTTAATATTTATAGAACGTGCCGGCTTTCACTTGTCTGCGCAAGAGCGAAATGCTCCCGCATTTCGCTCTCGCGCGTTTCCATTGAAGTGTCGTGTAACTATAAATATTTCGCCGCTCTGCGGCGATGATCAGCTACGCATTCTCAGGAACATCTCTCTCTTATTTTGAGGCAAAGCTGTTCTGCCCTCATTTCTTTACCACCGTAATCGTTACTGAAGAAGGATACTGCTTCGAGTGATGCACGACGTTGTGCGCCACGACGCCGGTCGTCTCGTCATAGTTGTTGCCGCCAGTGTTCAGGTTGCGATCGAAGCGCGGGAAATTGCTGCTGGAAATCTCGATGCGAATTCGATGGCCCGCTTCGAAGAAGTTGCTCGTGTTCATCGGCGAGAAGCTGAATTTGTAGACTTCTCCCGGCTTCATCCATACCAGCGGTTTGTCATAGCCGTTACGATAACGCAGGCGCTGAATCGTCTCATCCAGATTGTAGGCGCGGCCGTCCGGATAGACGTCGATCAGCTTCACCGTAAAGTCGGTGTCTTTGACATTAGACGAAACGTAGAGCGTGACCTCGATTGGACCACTCAGCTCCATTCCTTCTTTCAAAGGTTCGGTCGAGTAAACGAGGATGTCGTTGCGCTCTTCCATTTTGCGCTGGTCGAACGAGCCGCCTTGCACTGCATTGCCGGTGCAGCAGACGTTGCCGCCGTACGACGGCACCGGACTGATCGGGTCGTAATCAAATTTGTCCGGGGCGTCGGCAGCCGGAGAAGTGGAAAGCAGCGCGCCATCGCCGTTCATCGTGTTGGCTTTGCCGCCGCTGGAGAGATAGAACGTAAGTGGCTGGGCGCCTTTTGGAGGCCAAGTGTCGGACGCTTGCCACTTATTGATCCCCATTGTGAAGTAGCGGACGCGGGGCATCTTTGCGAGGATGCTCTTGTCTTCCGGTACGCCTTTCACAAAGCGATCGAACCAACCCCAGGTTAGTTCGTCATAGTTCAAACGCGCATCGCCCATGCTGCGTTCGCCCACGATGGTATTTTCCGTCGCGCGTTTGTAGCCGCAGTGCAGCGTGGGTGCGATTACGGCGTATTGCTGGTTCGCAATTTCCACAGATGCAGTCTTGCGCACGTGATTGTAAGCCGCGAGGTTCGGCCCCACAGAGACGTCGTACCAGGACATGAACCAAAATCCCGGCACGTTGATCTTCATGTTGTCGTGGAAAAGCCCGCCGCGGTACCAGGCTGGATCGTTGGGAGCCCTTTTAATCATCGCACCCCGCGTGTCAACCGGCATTTCGTCGGCGTAGATTCCATGCGGACCATCGACAGCCTTGATGATGTCCATCTCCGGCAGATGCCGCAGAGCTTGGGACCAATCAACCGGCGGCAACTGTTGCGCGAGGTCGAAAGACTTCGAAGCGCGAATCAAATCTTCCTGCGAAGTATTAGGCGGAAACATAGGCCGCACCTGATTTTGCTCGCCTGAGATCCACGCAATGAAGAGCATCTGCACGGCGCCGCCGCGATACCAATTGCCTTGCTCGAAATAGGGAGCGACCCGGCCGACTCCGGCGCCAAATCCCTGCGGAATAATCGCCGCGAGCGCGGGATTGCCCAGCGCCGCGACGGCCAATTGCCATTCGGCGGTGGACGAACATCCGATCAATCCCACCTTGCCGTTGGACCAGGACTGCTTTGGGATCCAGTTGAGTTCGTCGTCGCCATCGCTGAGTGGCGGCCCGAGAATGTCGTAGTTGCCTTCAGAGAAGAAATGGCCGCGCTCGTTGATTTCGACGAAAGCGTAACCGCGCTTGACCGCGTCCAACTCATTGCTCATGTCTCGCGGCACGCCGTTGCGCACATCCCAGAAATTGAAGTTGTAGGGCGTGCGCACGAACACGGTCGGATACTTTTTCGAAGCATCTTTGGGCCGGTAGACATCAGCGGCCATGCGCTTACCATCGCGCATGGGAATCATCAGCTTGCGATCGATGATCGCGACGGACTCTAGTTCCTGTTCACGTTGGTTCCGCTGCGCGATCTGTTCCGGAGTCAGTCCGGGACGTTGCTGTGCGTCGACTGATTGATAGCGATGTGACGAAAAAACGGCGAGGGCGATGATCATCAAGATCACCGCGAGCAGCACGGGCTTTCGCATTCAGGCGTCCTCCGACGGCGATTTTTGGAGTTCACAGATTACGCAGATTGCGCAGATTAGGGAAGCAGAAAGCAGAAAGCAGAGGTCCCCTGCCTACTGCATTCTGCCTACCGCCTACTGCATTCTGCCTACCGCCTTCCGCCTACTGCTTTCCGGCCGGCGACAACCACGCGCGGCCCTGCGCAAGATCGAAGGTCAAGTTCCAATCGATCATGAATCGTGTGCCGATGTTGCCATCCATGATGAGAGTGTCGTTCACGCGTGCGTCCCCGGTCACTGGGATGCCGCCGGCGAGCACTAATTTCGCCGGCTGAAGTTCCTTCATTCCGGTTTTCAGATTAAGCAGCGGCGCGATGTGTTTCGCAACTACATTGGCGCCGCCATTGCCGGAATCCAATTCCATCCATGCGGTCCCTTCAGGCGTGACTACCCCCACCACGACCGCCAGCGCGATTCCTTCCAACTCGCGCACGAGACGAACGGAGATTTCTTTTCCTCGGCGGGCGCGCTGTTTCAGACTTACCGCACTTTCAACAGTCAAAGTGCGATCGCCGAGGCTCAAGGTGACTGCCCGTCCCGCAAACAGATCAAGACCGATTGAGCCATCGACTTTGGGAAGATTCGGCGGCATGAACTTCATCAAATCGAATACGCCCGCGATCGGTGCGCGGAATTGCCGCCCGCTAATCTTGAAATCGAGTTCGTCACACCGCTGCATGTCCAGTCTTTGCCCGGTCAAGACGAACCCGCTGAGTTGGCCCCAGGGTTTGCAGCCAATCGTTTGCGCGAAAGCGGGAGAAATGTAAGTGACCCCACCGCCGGTGTCGAACACGAACGAACCTTCGTGTCCGCGCACCCTCGCGCGCAGCGTCATCATGTACGTACCCCCGGGATGAGGTTGCAACTGAAAGACCGCCACTGGTCGAGCGCTTCGCGGGCTCGCCAGAATCGCAGGCGTGACGACCACAATGATGATGATCGCCACCAACCTTTTTCGCATCACCGCTTCTTGCTCCGCTTTGTGGTGGCGCGTTTTGTAGTCTTACGTGCTTTGCCGGCTGCGCGGTTGGCCGTGCTGCGCACTGACTTAGTCGCGCGCGATGCGGCGGTGCGAACGCTTTTTGTCGCTCGTTTGGCCGTCTTGGTTGCCGTGCGACTCGCTTTCTTTGCTGCTTTTGCGGTTGCTTTGGTGGCGCGTTTAGCGGCGCGGTTTTCCACGCGCACGAGCTTTCGATTTTGCTGCGCAGCCGTCTTCGCGGCCCGGATGATGACGCCGCCAACCGTCGTTTTGCCACGCGTTCGCGGCGTCAATTGACCAGAGACCGTGTCACCCACCGATTTCGCAGCGTGTGCCGTCGTATTCAATGCCTGCTCAACCAATTCAGCCGCCCGATCTCCAACTACGATTGCGACCTCTGCTGCTCGATCTGCGACCTCTGAGACAGTGCCCACCACGTCAGGGCGTGTTTTGCGCTTCGCCATGTTCGTTCCTCCTAAGTTGTTTGTGTGAATACAACCTGCGCGGATGGAGAAAGTTTGTCATCGGTCATGCAATAAGGTGACGGTCAACCCATGCATGTCGAAATTTTCACGCGAGTGTTTTTGCCGCGGCTCGTTCGGCTAGTCGCGGCGTTCCAATCTTTTCCGCCGTGGCCGCAAACTCTTTAGTGGGGCCTTTCCAGCGCAGCTTGCTCACGCTGGTCGTTCTGCCATTCGTTGGTGAATCGAGCGAAGCATCAGTGCGCAGCGTGGCCAGATTCTTAAAGAGCAGGGCAAGTTCGCGATTCGTATCGCTGAGCAGCGATGCGGGGAAGTCTTCGATGTGACCGTGTTGATTGATGAGTCTGGCCGAAGTCTTCGCGCCAAAGCCTGGCAAACCCGGATACCCGTCGGCCGCATCGCCAACCAGGGCGAGATAGTCGGCGATGAATTCCGGCGCTACGCCGAATTTGAAGCGCACGCCGTCGGCATTGCGAATCTCGTTCTTGCGACGATCGATTTGCACGACGCGATCATTGACGACGCACTGCGCGAGATCTTTGTCTGGCGTCCAGATGCAGACCTTCTCGACCTTTTTGTCGCGCGCGACCAGCACCGCAGCCGCAGCCAGCGCGTCATCGGCTTCAAACTCGACCATCGGCCAGACAACTACGCCCATGGTCGCCAATGCGTCCTCGAGCGGGTGAAACTGGGCCCGTAGCGCGCGATCGATTCCAGCGCCGGTTTTGTAGCCGGGCCAGAGTTCGTTGCGAAAGGATTCGATGACGTGATCGGTGGCTACGCCGATGTGCGTCGCGCCGTCCTCGATCATTTTCATAATCGTGCTGAGCACACCGGCGACGGCGCCAAATGGCGGATCAGTTTTGTGGAAACGGCGCAGACCGTAGAAGTGGCGAAAGAGTTCGTAGGTGCCGTCGATGAGATGAACAATCATTCAGAAGAATCAGCCGCGGATGAACGCGGATTTACGCGGATAAGAAATGAAAGAAAGCTCGGATAAGCAGTTGTATTCTGATCCGCGCTAATCCGCGTTCATCCGCGGCTCGATTAGTTTCCTGGCCGATACGTGCGCTCGGTATGACCCTTTAGTTGCGCTGGATAGAAATAGACTTCGCGCAGATTGCCGGTCGCGTAGCGCTTGGCCTGATCGTTGAAATGTTTCGACGAGGGATCCCCGCTCTCACCGCCGGCGGTCACTGCAATTGCGTGCACCCGCGGACCGAACTCAACCACGGCTACAAAACTATTGCCGCTCGTTCCGTAAATCTTCTTCGAACCTTTATACGGACGCGCGGCGAACGACGCGAGCGAGCCCCAGATTGCCGAAGTGAAGGGAACTGGAATGCTCGGGCCGGCATCGGTGAATGGATGAACGATGTCGTCGGTCAGGCGCTGAAATCGATTGATGTTTCCCCATGGCGTCTTCCAGGTTCCAAAGTCAGCGGTCAATTTGTCCGACGCGGCCGATAGAGAACTGAGTAACTGCGCCGGTTTTGCTTTCGTCGAAATGTATTCCGGCAGAGAGACTCCGGCAGTGCGGGCGTCGACGTTCAGACGACGCTGAATATCTTCGCCCCAAAAAACAGCGAGCGACGTCGGCACGGACTCTTCCGACCAGCGCAGGTCCCACCTCCGCAGTATCGCAATCTGATCGGAAAGTTTTCCTTTCAAAGAATCGTTCGCGGGCGCGTCATCCCAGGCTTTGACGAGCGCGGGGATTGTTTTTTCAAACCAGGTCAGGTAGCTGTCGTATGCGGCGGCTCGCAAAGATTCGACCGTAAAATCTTTCTTGTTTTGCAGAACTCGAACCGCGTGCAGACCTCGCGCTGATTCGACGCCGTTATCAACATATTTCGGATAGTCGGACTGCTTCGGACTGCTTGGCCCGGCCGCGGACCACGGCGAGTTGTTGCTGTTGTAGAGCCATCCCACGGTCGGATTTAGAAGCTTGGGCGTTTCATCAACCGACATCAGCTCGCCCCAGTCGGTGGCCGGATTGCTGCCGTCAACCGGTTTCGTCCAGTCAAATTTTGGATCGCGTCGCGGAATGAAGTTTCCGTGGAAGTAGGCAATGTTGCCCTGCGCGTCCGCGAAGATCGTGTTGTTCGATGAATTGGTGTGGAACTCCATCGTTTGCTTGAATGATTTGTAGCCCGTTGCTTTCGTGCGCGAGTAAGACTGCGTCAGCGCTTTAACGGGCTCATTCATCAGGCTGATGCTCACCCACTTGTCGCCCTGCGATCGAATGATCGGCCCATGCTGCGTGCGGTAAACGATGAAGGTTCGCTGCATCATGCCTCTGTCCGTTTTGTACGGAACAGTGATTTTCGAACCCTTCACCGGGCGTTCCTCGTTGCCGTACTTATAAAAATAGGTATCGCCCTTTTTGCTGATGGTTTCCAAATATTCATCGATCGCGTCAACCGCGCTCGACGTGTGCATCCAGCCGCAGTGTTCGTTGAATCCCTGATAAATAAAAAACTGGCCCCAGGTGACCGCGCCGTAGGCGTTCAGGCCTTCGTTGCTGGTCATCTGCAATTCTGAGCGAAAATAGAAAGACGTGTGTGGATTGATGAGCAGGAGTGAATGATGATTGATGGTATTCGACGGCGCGATGGCAATTCCGTTTGAGCCGCCGGGATCGGTGTTCGGATCCTCTGTAGCACGCGCATCTTGCGCGCCGTTCACGGGCGAGACGCCCCTGCCACTCGTATCTTTGATAGCCGCGACGCTCCCCTGCTGCCGTCCATAAAACGCTTCCAGACGATCGAGGTTAATTGTTTCAATGTCGCCGCCGATGCTGCCTTCGCTGAAGCTCAAAGCCATCCAGGGCTCGAACTGCTTGATCACTTTGGGGTGAACCTCGGGATGTTTCGCGAGATAGAAATTCAAACCATCGGCCCACGCGTCCATTAGCGCTTTTAGCCATGGCGGACTGAATGCGTACTTCTGCTGCAGGTCGTAAGGGTCGATGAAGATCTTCATGCGCAGGTCGCGCCAGACAGCAGCTTCACCTTCAGTCTCAGCCGCGCGACCGAGCGAATTGAGGTAGTTCGTCTCAACGCGATTGAAATCGTCTTCCGCCTGGGCATAGATCATTCCGAAGACCGCGTCCGCATCCGTCTGGCCGCGTACGTGGGCAATGCCCCAGTTGTCGCGCGTGATCGTTACGTTTCTGGCGTGTTGTCGCCAACGCTGCAGCTCAGGGGGTTGTGCATTTGCCGTCAGCGCGACTAGCGCTAACAGAGTCAAAAAGGGAAGAAGATGGCGGAAGAACTTCTTCATGGCAGCCTCCGTGGACGAGCTTCTAAAATCTATCGTCGTGCAAGCGAGAGAGCGCCGTGGGGCGCGAAATACTTATAGCACCAAGTGCCTCAAAAAATCTTTTGCCGAACAGAGCGAAACGCTTCACTCTGTTCGGCACGAGTTCCGGCGGGAGCCGCAGTCGACAGGATGTCGCCGCACGCGACAGTGAAATGATTTACTTCCCGGCAAACGGCTTAGCTCTCCATCGGCCGTAGGCGACAAAGATACAAAGCACGCAGGTAACGAACGGCACCACCGCCATTCCTTTTATCGGGCCCATCAAAGTGATTACGGTTGCCCCGGCTGTGATAATTGCCAGACCTGTGGCGGCCAAAGGCGTGAGGCCGGGTTTGATGCGCAGAGCACCCGGCAATATCAACCCAAAACCGCCGAGTATCTCGCAGACGCCGATGAAGTGCAGGAAGATTCCGGGAAAAACAACCGGCGCCTGCGCGTTCATCTGCTCCACCGACATCACGAATTTCATCGAGCCGCTGAAAACGAACAGCAGCCCCAGAAGAATTTGGATGATCCATAGAAGGATGTTCATTTTCTAACCTCGTTCAATTTGATTCGGGTCTTCACCAATTTCTTTACCAGCGCCGCTGACAGAGGATGTTCTGGCGTAAACTGAATTGTTCCTTTCGACGTTTTGAACGATTTTAGATCGTTCGCATGCGTTTGCACCGGGCCTGCGCCTGGAAAAAAACTGCAATGATGCTTGAAAGCTGCATACGAAACCAACATCCGGCCGTTCAGCTTGAATGTGGGGATGCCATAGCTGATTACTTCGACTGCGATCGGCACCACCGATCTGATCACGCGGCGCAAGTTCTCGAGCGCGGCCCGATGTTGAGTTGACTGCCGGGACAAGTACTCCTCAACGTCACGTGGACTATGCGCTGTTCCTTGTTTTACGCCCATCGTGATCCTCTCTGCGCAGATGAAGTATTAGGAGCGCTTTAACCCCATGTAGTACGCGCGCTTTTTTTTGTCCACGTGTTCGAGCGCATAGCGTAAAGCGGTCCGCGGCATCGTGGCAGCGTGCTTATCCAGAAAGTTGAAAAGCTTCCTGAGATCGACGTCGCCGGCTGCCCGCAACATCCAACCGGTGGCTTTGTGAATCAGGTCCTCTTTGTCCTGGATCAGGAGCTCGGCAATCTTAAATGTGTCCGCCGTTTCGCCATGCCTGATCAGCTGGCCGGTTGAAACGATTGCCGTCCGGCGCTTCCAGATATTTTTCGAGCGCGCCAGTTTGTACAGAACGTCGCGCGGATGATCAATCAGATAAATCCCGGTAATGTAGAGCGCGCCCAAATCGACTAAGTCCCAATTGTTAATCCGATCGTGCCGCCGCAGATAAAGATCGTAGAGCTGCTTTCGCTGGGTGTCGGTTGTCTTCTTTCGCTTTGAGCGCTGCGCCATGATGCTTAGCGCACTCGCACGCGCTTCATGAATCGGACTATCGAGTAGTTTTTCGATTTCATCGATGGGCATGTCGATGAATTCCCTGGCGAGGGCGAACACGGTGCCCATGCGAACGCCGATGAACTTGTCGCCTTCACCGTACTCGCCTTCGCCGGATTTGAAATAGCGCAGGGACTTCCGGGCCTCAACGGGCGATGCTTGCGCCTTCAATCGTTGTAGGAAACGCTTCGCCGTCAATTTCTGCGCCTCGCCGGGTTTCCTGGTCATCGGCGCGTCAGCTTCCCATTTCCGCTTCCGTGTTCACCATCCAGGGAATGCCAAATCGATCGACGCACATCCCGAACCCCGGCGACCAGAATGTCTGACCAAACGGCATGGTGACGTTCCCACCTTCAGCAAGCCGGTTGAATATCTTCTCGCCTTTCGCTTTGTCTTTCACGCCGATGGAAACGGTGATGCCTTTTGGTTGCGTATATCGATCTGGCGGCGAATCGGCGCCCATTATTAGATCGCCGTCGACTTCAAGCGTGGTGTGCATAATGAAATTCTTTGTCTCAGGCGGGCACTGACTGCCCATTTCGCCCGGCATCTCGCCCCAGGTCATGCTGAATTTGATTTCACCATCGAGAAGTTCCGCGTAGAAATCGAAAGCTTCTTTGCACTGACCGTTAAAGTTCAAGTGTGGAATGATGTTCATCTACCTGCTCTCCAGTCTAAATTGTTGTTAGTAACTCTCAGCATGCGCCCGTTTCTGCGCGACGAGTTTGCCTCCTGCCCAAGCGCATGGCAATGCGGTCGCGACCAGCGCAATACCAAACCATGCGGGACCATATTCAGGCCCTTTGTTCCAATGCATCGCCACGCCGACGATGGTCAATGCGGTTCCAATAGCTCCCAACCACAACGCGTGGGTCATTGGGCGATTCGGCGCCAGCCTCGCCGCGATGTACCCACCGAGGATGCCGTAGACAATACGATAGGCAATCGCCAGCACCCACAATGGATCGCTCATGGGTTGAAACCACGGCGGATAAACCCCCGTCGCGTGCAGCACCACATCGGTTGCCAGCGAAAGAACAGTGACTGCCAGGACGCCGGTAAATACCGCGCCAATGCTACGAAGGACGCTCAGCTGATTTCCCTTAGTCATGAGGTTCTCCTCGTGATTGGTCTTATCCGTTCGCTGCTTCTTCCAGCTTGCCGATGTCGAGCTTCTTCATTTCCATGACTGCGGCCATGACCTTGTCCGATTTTGCGGGATCTTTCAGCAGTTCAAATACCCGGACCGGCACCACTTGCCATGACAAGCCATACTTATCTTTCAACCAACCGCAGACGACTTCCTGTCCGCCGTCGCCACTGAGTTTTTCCCAGTAGTAGTCGACTTCTTCCTGCGATTCGCAATTGACCACCAGCGAAATTGCTTCAGTGAATTTGAACTGTGGTCCGCCGTTAAGCGCCGTAAATTTTTGTCCGTCCAGTTCGAACTCGGCCACCATCACTGAGCCCTTGGCGCCGGGTCCCGTCTCTCCGTAACGACTGATGCCAGTGACTTTCGAGTTTTTGAAAATTGAGACGTAGTAATTCGCCGCCTCTTCAGCCTGCGTGTCGAACCACAACATCGGTGTGATCCTTGGTTCTATATTCGCCATTCTTTTTTCTCCCTCTCAAGAAAATGTTCGTGGTTACTGCGCGCTGATTTGTTCGCGCAGACGCTCCTCGCGTTCCTGAAGCTCAGGTGTTAATTCCTGACCAAAGTCTTCGGCTTCAAACACCTGGCGAATCTCTACTTCACCGCGGTCGAACGGCGCTTTCTTCAACCACTCGATGGCTTCATTCAGCGATGCGCACTTCCAAACCCAGAAGCCGGCGACCAGTTCTTTCGTTTCGGCAAACGGTCCGTCAATCACGGTGGTGTTGCCTTTGTCGTCAAAGCGCACGCGCGCGCCCTTTGAACTCGGATGCAGGCCTTCGCCGGCCAGCATCACTCCGGCTTTGACCAGCTCTTCATTGTAAGTCGTCATGTCGGCGAGCAGCTTCTCGCTCGGCATCATGCCCGCTTCCGAATCCTTGTCCCCTTTTACAATCACCATGAATCGCATTGTATCGTCCCTTCTAAATTTGATTTTTCTTGCCCTTCACTGGTTAGTCGAACGAGCAAGGCCCGGATCGACAGCCTCGAGTAAGCTACATGTCGTGCTTTGGCTGCCAGAATCCCAGAGCCGCGCCGGTGGGGTCTGCGATAATCGTGAGCCATCCCATGTCCGGCACTTCAACTGAGTCTTTTACGATCTTCGCGCCCAGAGACTTCGCCTTTTCGGTAGCGGCGTGAATGTCATCGACCAGCACGTACGAGAGCCAAAACGAGGGAACGCCGGGCATTGGATTTTTTAGAATGCCGCCACCGGTTCCGTCGCCGACTTTGATCACGGTGTAAGTGTCGCTCGGGCCCATTTTCATGTCTTCTAGTTCCCAAGCGAACATTTGGCTGTAAAAAAGTTTCGCCTTTTCCACATCGGTCGTGTTTAGTTCAATGTGCACAAATGGATTTGCCATGTATCCTCCTTATCTCGATTATTGCGGTAAGCCGGCGATTTCCAACATCGGCCGGATCTCGATCGTCCCGTACTTTGCTGGCGGAATTCGTTCAGCGATCGCCATCGCTTCATCCAGGTCCTTGGCTTCGACGATGTAGTAGCCGCCGAGTTGTTCCCGCGTTTCGGCAAAAGGCCCGTCAGTCACCAGCCGTTTTCCCTCACGCATGCGCACGCTGGTGGCGGTCGAAACCGAATGCAGCGGACCAGCAGCCACGTATTGGCCTTTGGCGTTGAGGTCCTGCGTCAGTTGTGCGGATTCGACGTAGCAATGCTGACGCTCTTCGTCGCTCATCGCCTGCTCGTCCATGTAAACGAGTAACATGTATTTCATAACGTGGCTCCGGGTCAGAACCGCCTGCGTAGCGGGCGGTTGATCTTTGTCAAAGTGTTTCGAGAATTAACCACCTGCTATCCCGACGCGTCGGGATTCTTCCTCCACAGATTAATCGAACGACGATAGCGGAAATCGACAGCACGAAACTAAATTTTTTATGATTTGCAGTCGCTCGCCACGCTCATCCGTTCGTGCGGAGATTTTGACGTCGCCGAAGAAGCCGCGCAGGACGCGTTCGCGGCGGCGATAAAGCAGTGGCCGTCCGAGGGCGTGCCCGCGTCGCCCGCAGCGTGGATTATTCAGACGGCCAAGCACAAAGCGATCGATCGTCTGCGCCGCCGGTCACTCTTCCGTGAAAAGTCTGAATCGTACGCGCTGGAGCTGGATACCACAACTGAGCAGCCGGATCACTTCACAAATGAGATTTCCGACGACCGCTTGCGGTTGATCTTTACTTGTTGCCATCCAGCACTGGCCGCCGAAGCCCAGGTCGCGTTGACGCTGCGCACGCTTTGCGGCCTGCAAACTGAAGAGATCGCGCGGGCATTTTTAGTGGCGCCCACCACGATGGCACAGAGACTGGTGCGCGCAAAACGAAAGATTCGCGACGCCGGCATTCCTTACAAGGTTCCCGACACGGCCGAGATTCCCGAGCGGCTTGATGCAGTGCTGACCGTCATCTACCTGGTTTTCAACGAAGGTTACGCATCGACGCAAGGCGAGCAGTTGCTGCGAGGAGATCTGTGCGCAGAGGCCATCAGACTGGCGCGCATCGTGCGGATGCTAATGGCGCCTTATCCACCCGCCGAG
>DATNEI010000207.1:0-11857 GCA_035606795.1 Pyrinomonadaceae bacterium | reverse complement strand
CAACGGAGACTATGAAGGAAACGTCGCCCGTATTCTCGCCGCGATTGAACGAGCGAAGCAGGATCGATCCGATCTGGTCGTTTTTCCTGAAGTGACCATTCAGGGCTACACGTCGTTCGATTGGTTTCTCGATCCCGACGTCGTGCGATCGTCGCTTGATCCACTGAATGAAATCATTGAAGCCACCGGGGGTTTGACCGCGATTGTGGGAACTGTACGTCCCAACGATCAACCAACCGGGCGCCGGCTTTTCAACTCAGCCGCAATCATTCGCGATCGCAAGTTGCTCGGCTTTGCCGATAAAGCTCTGCTGCCCGAGTATGACGTCTTTGACGATCCACGATACTTCGAACCGGGGCGCGACCGCCGTCTGTTCGATCTCGACGTCGGCCCGCCCGCTAACGCAGGCGGTTCTGACAAAACAAAGCTGGGCGTTGCGGTTTGTGAAGACTTTTGGAACGACAAGACGTTCTGGCGGCAGCGTCTTTATCCGAACGATCCGGCGCAGGAACTGATCGAGATGGGCGCGCAGCTCCTCGTTTCGATCAACGCGTCGCCTTTCAACAAGGGAAAGATGCGGGTGCGTTGCGATATGGTTTCGCATCGCGCGAAGGGTGCGAACGTGCCGATTGTGTTTGTGAATCTGATTGGAGCGAACGACGGAATTATTTTTGATGGCGCGAGCATTATTTCCGACGCGACGGGCCGCATCGTGTTGCAGGCCCCGCCGTTCGAGGAATTTGTGGAAACAGTCGAGCTTGAATGCGGCGTGCCGGACACGCGTTGCCTGCCGGGCGACGACATCGGCACGATTCATCAGGCTTTGGTCCTCGGCGTTCGCGACTACGCGCGCAAGAACGATTTTCAGCGGGCTGTCTTTGGACTCTCAGGCGGCATCGATTCAGCTGTCGTGGCCGCGTTGGCCGGCGAAGCGCTGGGACCGGAAAACGTGCTTGCGGTGATGATGCCTTCGCCGTACAGCTCGCAATCAAGCATCGATGACTCCATCGAGTTAACCCGACGCCTGGGAATGAAAGTGATCGAGCGGCCCATCGGCGAAGCCTTTCACGCTTTGCGCGACGAACTTGGTTTGCCCGAACCGAAAGCCGGCAGTCGCGATCGGGCCGTGGAAACTGCCGTTGAGAATCTTCAGTCGCGCCTGCGCGGCAACATCCTCATGACGATTTCCAACGCCGAAAACCGTCTGCTGCTTTCGACCGGAAACAAATCTGAATTGGCGCTGGGTTATTGCACGCTGTACGGCGACACGAATGGCGGGCTGGCTGTGCTGGGCGATGTGCTGAAAACCGAAGTTTACGAATTGGCGCGAGATTACAATCGCGAACGCGAGTTGATTCCTGTGTCCATCATCGACAAGCGCCCATCAGCCGAGTTGGCGCCGGAGCAATTCGACGATCAGTCACTGCCGCCGTACGATGAGCTCGATCCAATTCTGAAACTGTACTTTGAACAGAAGCAATCGCCCGAGGAAATCATCGGGGCAGGGCATGACGCAGCGCTGGTGTACGATATTCTGAATCGCGTAGAATCGCCGGCCAACGAATTCAAGCGGAGGCAATTGCCGCCGACGCTGATCATTTCGCGAAACGCGATCGGCATTGGACGCAGGCGCCCGGTCACGCATCGTTACCGACGCCTGCGACAGTCTCACTCGCAGGCGCAGTCCAAGTAGATGCACTTATATCGGGAGGATAGATTCATGACAAAATTAATATTGTTCACCGCGACGGTATTCCTGACGGCAGTGGTTGTGTCTGCGCAGCCTCAAGGCGGCCGGCCAAACCTTTCGCCTGAAGAGCAGAATCTCGTCCGCGCTATCATGTCCGCAACCGATCCGGCGGCCAAGATGAAGGCCGTGGCTGAGCTGATACAGAAGCATCCGAAAACCACAATTCGGCCCCGCGTCGCCCAAATGACCGCGGATCAGATAGCGGCCATCACAGATCCGAAGCAGAAGCTTGCGTTCGCGCAGCAATACGAAACGATCTTCACCGAGCCTTCCGAGAAAGAAATAATCGGGCCAGTTCTGATCAGAGCCTATGGGGATGACAACCAGCCTGATGCCGCATTTACAGCGGGCGCGGCATTCCTGGAGCAGCATCCTGATTCGCTGCCCGTGCTGGTCAGTCTTCTGGCTCTGGGTACAAGTGAAGTCAAAAAGCACAACGGCAAATATCTTGAACCCTCGATCCAATATGGGACGAAGGCCGCCGCACTGTTCGAGGCTGATCAGAAACCGGCGGGCTTTGATGATGCGCGTTGGAAGACATACAAGGAGTCGACCTTGCCCGGTGTGCATCAATCGCTGGGCCTGCTTTATTTCGCCGGGGGCAAGCCGGCGGAAGCAAAGGAGCATTACCTGAAATCGGCGCAGCTCGCACCTTCAGACCCGTTCAATTTTGTGATGTTGGCAGCGTTATACAACCAGGATTATCAAACCGCGGCCAAGCACTATCAGGCGATGCCGGCCGGACCACCACGCGAAGAGGAGCTAAAGAAAACGCAGGCGATGTTGGACCAAGTGATTGATGCGTATGCTCATGCAGTTGCTTTGGCAGAAGGCAACGCGGCGCTGGCACAAATCCGCCAACAATATCTCGGTGATCTGGAAACTTATTACAAATACCGGCATGGCGGTTCGACTGACGGCATGCAGCAATTGATCGATAAGTACAAACCGGCCAAGCCATAATTTTCCCGAGACATATGTAACACATGGAACTGACCGGCGCAGGACTTGTGTTGCGCACTTACCGGGAAGGGGATGCGCCGCGGCTATTTGAAGCTGTGCGTGAATCCATCGCCGAAGTCTCGCCATGGCTGTCCTGGTGCCACCAAAACTATTCGATTGAAGACAGCCGCGAGTTTGTAGCTTCGCGTGACGCCGCTGCTCAGGGCGACGAGCATTACAGCTTCGCGGTATTTGCGGAGGACGAACCTGATCGTCTGCTGGGCGGCGTGGGCCTTAATTTCATCAATCGCGTTCATCAAATTGCCAATCTGGGTTATTGGGTGCGGACGAGTGCGGCCGGCAAAGGCATAGCGACCCGCGGCACGCGCCTGACTGCGCGGTTTGCTTTCGAACAGTTGGGTTTTCACCGGGTCGAAATTGTCGCGGCAGTGAACAATGTGGCCAGCCAGCGAGTGGCTGAACGAGCCGGCGCACTGCGCGAAGCCGTTCTGCGCAAGCGTCTGTTGATTCGCGGCGAGTCTGTGGACGCGGTAATGTTTTCGCTGGTGCGAGAGGATCTTAGTAGTGGCACAGACTTCAGTCTGTGATTGAGTGCCTAAACTTCCACAGACTAAAGTCTGTGCCACGTGTGCTACCATCGGCGCGATGTATCAGCCCAGCAGCACACGCGATCTAACGCGCGAATTTCTCACTTACATTCAGGTTGAAAAAGGTCTGTCGGTGAACACGCTGCAAAATTATGCGCGCGACATTCGGCGTCTTCAGGTTTGGTCCACTGATAAAGGAAAGCAGATCGACCAATTGCAGCGAAAAGATCTGCGCGAGTGGATCGCTTCGATGTCGCGCGAAGGACTGGCCCCTTCGTCGGTGGCGCGGGCGGTCAGCGCGGCGCGCAGCTTCTTCAAATTCTTGATGCTCGATCGTCATGTGCTGCGCGATCCAACCGAAGACATTCACACACCGCAGAAAAGTTCGCATCTGCCGAAGTTCCTGACAGAGGAAGAGATGGATCGCTTGTTGCGCGCGCCCGACATCACCAGCGACGTGGGTGTGCGCGATCGCGCGATGCTGGAATTGATGTACGCGGCCGGCCTGCGCGTTTCTGAATTGTGCGGATTGAAAGTGGTCGACGTCGATCTCGACGGCGCAATCGTCAGTTGTTTCGGCAAAGGCAGCAAGCAGCGGCGCATTCCCATCGGCAAGAGCGCAGTTCATTGGCTGCAGCGATACCTCGCCGTGCGCGATCGCCTCGGCAGCAATAATCCGGTTCTTTTCCTAAATCGCGGGCGGGGCCTGACTCGGCAGCTTGCGTGGAGCATCATCAAAACTCATGCGGCCAAGGCCCAGGTGCCGAACATTTCGCCGCACACACTGCGCCACAGCTTCGGAACGCACTTGATGCAACACGGCGCCGATTCGCGTTCGGTGCAGGCGCTGCTGGGCCACAGCGATATCTCAACGACTGAGATTTACACGCACATCACCGATCTGCACATGCGCAAGGCGTATGATCGATTTCACCCGCGAGCGCGGGTGGCTGGCAAGGCAAAGTGAGGTCGGTTCACCACAAAGACACGAAGACACAAAGTTTTAAAAGAGAAGAGGGTGTCTTAATTTGATAAGCGGCGTCAGAGTCGGGCTTTTCTGCGTCGCAGGAGAGAGCCCAACTAAAGTTGGTACTCTAACGCTGGCAAACTCAGAAACTACCAAAGAGAATATTTATTTGTGTCTTAGTGGTTAATTAGTCCGATGACTGCTGCACCAAATACCGAAGTCACGCGCACCTACCTACTTGGTGTCTTTGTGTCTTAGTGGTTAATTAGTCCGATGACGCCAGCGTCAACCATTGAAGTCACCCGCACTTATCTCGAGATGCGCAGCCGTTCCGAGCTGCGCGCCGCACAGCTTGAAGATCCGCTAATCAGAATCGAGCAGCAAAAGAATTGCTCAGTCAATTTATTTCGCTTCCTCTATGTCGAAGTCGGCAAGAATTATCACTGGATCGATCGCTTGCCGTGGACTGATGAAGACATTCGTGCTTATCTCGCGCAGCCGGAGATTACCGTCTGGTTAATGACCTACGACAACGAGAAGGCTGGTTATTTTGAATTGCGAAAATGCGAAGACGGTTCAACTGAACTCGCTTACTTCGGATTGTTGCCGCAGTTTATTGGGCGCGGGTTAGGGAAACACTTGCTGACTTGTGCGGTGGAGCAGGCTTGGGCTGACGGCGCGAATCGTGTCTGGCTGCACACCTGCACGCTCGATGACGCGGCCGCCCTTCCGAATTATTTGCAGAGAGGATTTCAACCATTCAAGACGGAAAACTACACCGTTGAGTTGAAGTCAGAGTCAGCCGCGTAATCAGATGCGACGGTGGCTCAATGCTTCACTTCACGGCCGAGCACCGACGCGAGTGAAGACACAAAGCTCTCCGGCTCGATTGGCTTGGCCAAGTGCAATTGGAAGCCGGCCGACAGAGCTTGCGAGCAATCTTCATCGCTGGCATAAGCGGTGAGAGCGACGGCCGGAATCTCTCGCGCGCGACTCGAAGCCAGATTCCTCACTCTTCTGATGAAGCTGTAGCCGTCTTCGTTGGGCATCCCTATATCGCTCACCAACAGATCGGGGTTCCACTCGGCAAATGCCTTCATGGCATTCGAGGCTGAATCGCTGCAACGCACGTCACTGCCGCAATTGGTTAGGATCGTCATCAACAATTCGCGCGAGTCAGGCTCGTCATCTACGACCAAAACTTTAACACCGTCCAGCAGGTGCGCGCCTAAAAAGCTTGCGGCAGCGGGCTGCGGACGCACACTCTCAACCTGCGCACTTTCCACGATCGTTTCGTTTAGCAGCGCCGGAATGGTAACGGTGAAAGTCGTGCCGCAGTCTATGCCGTCGCTTTCGACCTGGACCGTTCCGCCGTGCAGTTCCACCAGATGACGGACGATCGCCAATCCGAGCCCAAGACCCCCATGTTCGCGCGTCGTCGAGCCGTCCGCTTGACGAAATCGGTCAAAAATAAATGGCAGGAACTCAGGCTTGATGCCGACGCCGGTGTCGGCCACCGAAACGCTGATGCGCGAGTGCGCTGTCTGTGCCGCGATGTTGACCTGCCCGCCCTGGGGCGTGAATTTCACTGCGTTACTGAAAAGATTCCAGAAGATTTGCTGCAGACGCGTCGGATCGCCGAGCACGAAACTTTCTTTCTCTGTGGTGCTGTTGATGAATTGAATTTGCTTCGCTTCGGCCAAAGGCCGCGTGGCATCCAACGCCGCGTCGATTACTTTCGCAAGATTGACGCGCCCTCGATCGATACTCAGCTTGCCGGTGATGATGCGCGAAACGTCCAGCAGGTCGTCAATCAATTGCGATTGCGAGCGAGCGTTTCTTTCGATGGTCTGGAGCGCGCGGGCGACTTCCTCCTCGTTCAGTTTCTTCGAACGCATCAGATGACTCCAGCCGAGTATGGCAGTCAGCGGGGTGCGCAATTCATGTGACAGCGTGGCCAGAAACTCATCCTTATTCCGGTTCGCCGCCTCAGCCTCCTCGCGTGCCGATTGCTCGCGCACCAGCAATCGCGCGCGTTCCTCCTCAGCCTGTTTTCTGACGAGCATTTCCATGCGCAGTTCGGTGGTCTGATTTTGTAATTCGGCGTACAGGGTAGCGTTTTCGTAGGCGACGGCGACGTGGTGAGCAAACGTGGCGGCCAGACTTTCGTCGGCCTCGCTGAACTCGTCGGCGTCACGCCGATTGAGCAGATAAAACCATCCGCGTGTCAGCGACGCAGAAACAATGGGCGCGCCCAGGAACGATTGCACTGAGTTGGAGTCTGCTTCGGCGAGCAATTCATTGCTGGATTCGTCCAGGCGCACGGGCGCGCGCTCGGTGATAACCCGATGCAACGCTTTCTGAATGACGTCAGGGATTTCGCCTTTGTCGCGGATCCTGCCTTTGGCGTCGCAGCGGAAAAAATGTCGCGGCGTTTGTTCATCATCGGCCAGCATCGCAACCGTAACTTCCTCGGCGTCGATAATTCGTTGCGCCGAGCGGCAGAATCTTTTCAACACGGCCTGCGGTTCGTGTTCAGCCGCCAATTCATGTCCCAGAGCGATCAGCATGCGTAAGCGTTCGAGGTTAGCGCTTTTGATCTCTTCATTCTGGCTTTTCAGAAGTTGTGCCTGACGTCTGACCTGGCGGGTGTTTTTGAACAGTTCGACGAAGACGTTGACCTTGGAACGTAGAATTGCCGGATCGATCGGCTTGACGATGTAATCGACCGCGCCCAGTGAATAACCGCGACTCAAATGCGCTTGTCCGGTGGTGTTCGCGGTCAGGAAGATGATCGGAATATCGCGCGACTTCTCGCGACCGCGAATCAGTTCGGCGGTTTGCAGCCCATCAATTCCGGGCATGTAGACATCCAGCAACACCACCGCTGCGTCATTGTCGAGCAGGTAACGAAGCGCATCTTCACCAGAGCTGGCGCGAATCAGTTTGCGGTCGGGCGCGCGCAGAATGGCTTCCAACGCCAGCAGGTTGGTAGGACTATCATCCACCATCAAAATGTTTATGCGGTCTCCCGCGGTTGTGCTACTCACGAATCATCATCCTTATCGGAAAGCCAAACCCGCAGGAGCGAGAACAGCTGGTCCATGTCCAGAGGCTTCGAGATGTAATCCGAGGCGCCTACCTCGAGGCAGTGATCGCGATCGGCTTTCATCGCTTTCGCCGTGAGCGCGATGATCGGCAGGCTCTTGAAATTATCCATCTTGCGAATCTCACTGATGGCTTCATAGCCGTCCATTTCCGGCATCATGATGTCCATTAGGACCGCTTCCACGCCGGGCGTGGCCTTGAGCAGGTCGATGCCTTTCTGTCCGTTTTCGGCGTGCACAACTTTCATGTTGTAGGACTCGAGCGCGCTAGTGAGCGCAAAGATGTTCCGCACGTCATCGTCGACGATCAGAACTCGGCGCCCGGCGAGCACGGGATCGCGCCGGTTAAGCTGTTCGAGCATCTTGCGTTTGGGTTCGGGCAGTTGTGATTCGACGCGATGCAGGAAGAGCGCGGTTTCGGCGAGCAGTCGCTCAGGCGAATCGGCCTCTTTGATGATTACCGAAGTGGCCACCCGGCGCAGATGCATCTCTTCTCTGCGCGTCAGCTCTTTCCCCGTATAAACGATGATGGGAAGATCCGTCTGCGCCGCATCGGTTTGCAGTTGCTCGATCAATTCAAACCCGGTCATGTCCGGCAGTTTTAGATCGAGCACCATGCAATCGAAGCGCTGCTGACTCAAACGGTTCAGCGCTTCCTGTCCGGTGCCGACGGCCGTCGTCCGCACATCGCCGTTGCCGATTAACTCCACCAGGCTCATGCGTTGCACATCGTCGTCTTCGACCAGCAGCAACTCGCGCATGTCACGCGCGAGAAAGTCGTTAATTGAGTCAAACGTTCTGGCCAGATCGCCGTTGGTCACCGGCTTGCTCAAGAGCGTGGACGCGCCCTGCTTCAGCGCGCGCCGCCGTTGTCCTTCGACCGTGATGATGTGGACTGGAATGTGCCGGGTGCGCGGATCGTGCTTCAGCCGATCGAGAATCGTCCAACCGTCACGATCCGGGAGCCGGATGTCGAGCGTGATCGCCGCCGGGCTATATTTGTGCGCCAGCGCAAGCGCCACGGTTCCCGCTTGCGCGACCAGGCATTTGAAGCCTTTTTCATGGGCCTGATCCACGAGAATATTCGCAAAGTTCGCGTCATCCTCGACAATCAGCACGACGCGATCGCCTTCCTGAATATCCATGCGGTCGTCCGCAATCGGCGACAGATCGTTGAGCAGAATGGCATCCGTGTTGAATGTTTCTGCCGGCGTCCATGCTGCTTGCATTGGTTGAGTGTTGACCTTCTTCGCGAGCGGCGGCGCGACCGCGCGCGACGGCACGTAGTCGCGCGGCAGGAACAGCGTGAATGTGCTGCCTTCGCCCGGTACGCTGCTGACGCGAATTTCACCGCCGAGCAAGCGCGCAATCTCGCGGCTAATGGAAAGGCCCAGGCCGGTGCCGCCGTATTTGCGCGTGGTGGTCCCGTCGGCTTGTTGGAAGGGCTCGAAGATGATCCGCTGTTTTTCGGCCGGAATGCCGATGCCTGTGTCACTGACTGAGAAACCGATCACGTTTGTCGCGCGGTTCAACGACTCGAGGTAATACTTCTCGTCGCTGGCCGCGGGCGCCACCGTCAACACGACGTTGCCGTGCGCGGTGAACTTAAACGCATTCGACAGCAGGTTCATCAGGATTTGCTGCAGGCGCTTGTCGTCGGTGACCAGCGCCGGCTCGAGTTCTTCGCTGCGATTAATCAAGAAACCGAGGTTCTTGTCCTGAGCTAGTTGATGGAAACTGCGCTCGAGCTGAGCAGTAACGTCGTCGATTAAGACATCGGACACCTCGATGCCCATCATGCCCGATTCGATCTTCGACAGGTCAAGAATATCGTTGATGAGCGAGAGCAGATCCGAACCCGATGAGTGGATCGTTTCGGCGAACTGCACCTGCTTTGGCGACAGATTTTCTTCGCCGTTTTCCGCGAGCTGCCGCGAGAGAATCAGCATGCTGTTGAGCGGCGTGCGCAGCTCGTGCGACATGTTCGCCAGGAACTCTGACTTGTATTTCGAAGTCAGCGCCAGCTGCTCAGCCTTTTCTTCCATCTCCCAACGCGCTTCTTCCACTTCGCGGTTCTTCGCTTCAACCTCGGCTTTCTGGCGCGCCAGCAAAGCCGCTTTGTCCTGCAACTCTTCGTTAGTCTGGCGCAACTCTTCCTGCTGGCTCTTAAGCAAGTCCTCAGATTCGCGCAACGATTGCGCCTGCATCTCGAGTTGCTCGTTCGTCTTCTTCAACTCATCCTGCTGGCTTTGCAGTTCGCCGGCGAGTGATTGCGATTGCAACAGAAGATCCTCAGTTCGAGTGTTGGCTTCGATCGTATTCAGCACGATGCCGATACTTTCAGTGAGCTGATCGAGGAAGGTCAGGTGCGTGTCGTTGAACGAGTGAAAAGTCGAGAGCTCGATTACGGCTTTCACTTCCCCTTCGAACAGAACCGGCAGGACGACGATGTTATTCGGCGATGCTTCGCCGAGTCCTGACTTGATCTGCACGTAGCTGGCCGGCACGTTCGTCACCAGGATGCGCGCCTTCTCCAACATGCATTGGCCGACGAGGCCTTCGCCGGCGTGAAAGACGTTTGCGAGACTCTTGCGTTTGTTGTAGGCATAGCCCCCGAGCAACTTCATCGTGGCATCGCCATTGTCGCTTTGATTCACATAGAACACGCCCTGTTGCGCATCGACGAGTGGCGCCAATTCCGACAGAACCATTTGCGCCACGGTCTTCATATTGCGCTGGCCCTGGAGCATGCGCGTGAACTTCGCGAGGTTCGTCTTCAACCAGTCGGTTTCCGTGTTCTTTTGCGTGGTCTCCTTGAGATTCAGAATCATCTCGTTGATGTTGTCTTTTAGGGCGGCCACTTCACCCTGTGCTTCCACCGTGATCGATCGGGTCAGGTCGCCCTTTGTCACCGCCGTTGATACTTCGGCGATCGCGCGCACCTGAGTGGTGAGGTTGGCCGCCAGACCGTTCACGTTGTCGGTCAAGTCGCGCCACGTTCCGGCTGCGCCCGGCACGTTTGCCTGGCCGCCGAGTTTTCCTTCCACGCCTACTTCGCGCGCCACCGAACTTACCTGGTCGGCGAAGGTCGCCAGCGTGTCAGTCATGTTGTTGATGGTGTCGGCGAGTTCCGCGATTTCGCCTTTCGCTTCCACCGTTAGTTTGCGTTTCAAGTCGCCATTGGCCACTGCCGTCACGACGCGCGCGATGCCGCGCACCTGATCGGTCAGGTTACTGGCCATTGAGTTCACGTTGTCGGTTAAGTCTTTCCACGTGCCTGCAACTCCGCGTACATCAGCCTGGCCACCAAGTTTTCCTTCCGTACCGACCTCGCGGGCTACGCGCGTAACTTCCGATGCGAACGAGTTCAACTGATCCACCATCGTGTTGATGGTGTTCTTCAATTCGAGGATTTCGCCCTTCACGTCGACCGTGATTTTCTTTGAAAGGTCGCCGTTGGCCACCGCGGTAGTTACGTCTGCGATGTTACGGACCTGACCCGTCAGGTTGCTGGCCATCGAGTTCACGTTGTCAGTAAGCGCCTTCCAGGTTCCGGCAACTGCGGGCACATCAGCCTGGCCGCCGAGTTTTCCTTCCGTACCGACCTCGCGGGCCACGCGCGTAACTTCCGACGCGAACGAGTTGAGTTGGTCCACCATCGTGTTGATGGTGTTCTTTAATTCGAGGATTTCGCCCTTCACGTCTACGGTGATCTTCTTGGACAAGTCCCCGTTCGCGACCGCGGTTGTCACTTCGGCGATGTTACGAACCTGGCCCGTCAGGTTGCCGGCCATGAAGTTCACGTTGTCAGTCAGGTCCTTCCACGTGCCGGCGATGCCCATGACCTGCGCCTGGCCGCCGAGTCTTCCTTCCGTACCGACTTCGCGCGCGACGCGCGTCACTTCAGACGCGAACGAGCTGAGCTGATCCACCATCGTGTTGATGGTGTTCTTCAATTCGAGAATCTCGCCCTTCACGTCCACCGTGATCTTCTTTGAAAGGTCGCCCTTCGCGACCGCCGTGGTTACGTCGGCGATGTTTCTTACCTGCGCCGTTAAGTTACCGGCCATTGAATTCACGCTGTCGGTGAGGTCTTTCCACGTTCCGGCCACGCCGCGCACATCGGCCTGACCGCCGAGTTTTCCTTCGGTGCCGACTTCCCGGGCCACGCGCGTCACTTCCGACGCGAAACCGTTAAGCTGGTCGACCATCGTATTGATGGTGTTCTTTAATTCCAGAATCTCACCCTTCACGTCGACGGTAATCTTCTTGGAAAGGTCACCGTTCGCGACTGCTGTCGTCACTTCCGCGATGTTACGAACCTGGCCGGTGAGGTTGCCGCCCATCAGGTTCACGCTGTCGGTGAGATCCTTCCAGGTCCCCGCCACACCCTTCACGTCGGCCTGGCCGCCGAGTTTTCCTTCCGAACCGACTTCACGCGCAACGCGCGTCACTTCCGAGGCGAACGCGTTGAGTTGGTCCA
>DATNEI010000185.1:0-8358 GCA_035606795.1 Pyrinomonadaceae bacterium | reverse complement strand
TGGAAAAAGTAAACCTTAGCCGGTACTTGCCTAATTCCGGTCGCGAGTAGAATGAAGGCCAAGGCACCGCAGCAACCCCGATTTCTTTCATTAGGTAATCGCAAAACTCAACCGAATCGCTGAAATCGTACGCTGACATATCCGCCAAAACGTAGTACGCGCCTTGCGGAAGTGAGCAAGTGAGGTTGGCAGAATTCAAGATGTCCACGAGCAGCTTTCGCTTTGCGGTGTAGTGGATCAACAACCAATCGTAGTAGTCCTGATCGAATCTGATCGCGATCGCCGCGGCGTCTTGAAACGGTGTCGGAGCTACGCCCGACAAGAAATCATGGCAACGACGAATTCCGTTGGTGAATTCTATTTTGGAAATTGCATAACCGATTCGCCAACCGGTGATGAAATAGCTCTTAGAGCAACTTGAAACGACTATCCAGCGGTCCTGGAAGTCATCCAATGATCCCAAGCAGATATGTTGTCTGCCGTCGAACACCATGAACTCATAGACTTCATCTGAGATCGCGACAGCATCATGCTCCTGGCAAAGCTTCGCTATGAACATCAATTCCTCGCGCGTGAATACCTTGCCACTAGGATTATTTGGGTTATTAATTATGATGGCTGCGGTCTTCTCGTTGAATGCGTCATTTAATGCTTCCTGATCAAGGTCATAATTAGGTCCTCTAAGTGGGACGAGAACTGGCTCTGCACGAGCAATAAAGCAATGTGGTCGGAAGTTTTCATAGGTGGGTTCAAACATGATCACTTCGTCACCAGGATTCACGACTGCTAACAACGACGCCATCATTGCTTCAGTGGCTCCGCATGTTACCGTCACGTTTTCTTTTCCATTGACATTGAGACCATAGAGCGAATTCACTTTGTCGGCTATGGCTTGACGAAATTGCTCGGTGCCCCAGGTATCCGAATACTGATTACGGTTTTCAAGAATCGCGTTGACCGCGGCCTCCTTCAATTCCTTAGGCGTTTCATCATCAGGAAATCCTTGGGAAAGATTGACCGCACCATTCTGGATGCTCCAGACAGTAGATCGCCGAATCACCGATTCAGTGAATTGACTAACCAGTTGTGCAGATTTCGGCACGTATTGAAACCCAGGAATCCAAGCCGCTCACCCTAATAGTGCTTTCAGATGAACGTTTACTCTTTGCTACTTGTGATCTATCGCGCTCCGACGCGAAAAAAAGAACTGTATTGAATCATTTTGCGGGTTCGGGAATACGGGTAATGAGTTAGTGAGAACCCGCTAAAAACTGACCTTTGATCTTTGGCCTTTGACCTTGGGTCTTGGGACTATGAGGTCTAGGACCTTGTAAGACTGAGTGCTGAGTATTGCGGCGCGGACTTTAGTACAAAAACTTGCAAGGTGCAAGCACATTTTCGCGCAAGGCGCGAAAAATCAGTCGGCAGTAGGCAGGCAGCAGGAGGCAGGAATAAAGGCCCGCATTAACGAGATCTAATTGCTTTGACAGCAGCCGCAGTTTGCGCGGCTGTTTCAGCGCTTCTGTCGATTTGTGCGGTGGCTTCAATAATCGGTAAGTCTTCTTGCGTACCGACGAATGCCAGAGCGCGCAGCGCGGCGAGGATCGTCGCGCGGTCTGGAGCGAGCCAGGCGATGGTTTGGTTAGCGTAGATGGTGTCGCCTTCTCTGATAACGGGCGTTGCGCTGGTTGCGACGGGCCTCTGCTTAGAAGTCAGAGGGTCACTACTCGGCGTGGAAGCGATCTTTCCATCAACCGCCGCGCGGAACTCTTGGGTGTTGCCGGAAGCGTCTCGAATACGCGCGAGGAGGGCGCCGGCGTGGACGTCGCTGCCAACCGGCAAGAGACTCACTAAGGTACCAGCGATGGGTGACTTTGCTTCGAAAGGTTGCAGCATCGCGCGCAGCTCAGGACGGCCGGAGGCGTCGGGTTGTCCTTTGGCATCGCTAAATCGGACTAACTGCAAAGCTGCGTTGCGACGAACCAGAGGTTCCTTGTCGCTCAGTAATGAGAGCAAGGCGCGGTGAAAGTCTTCGGAAGTGTTGTCCTGGCCCATCACCCAGGCGACTGTCTTGCGCACTTCGCTGTTCCGATTCTTCGTTAGCTCAACAATTCGTGGGTAGAACTTCTTCACAGATCCGTCAGTCTTTTCCATGCGCGCTTCGATTTGAGCGAGTGCGTGTTGAATGTTGCGCGGATGCTGATCGTCGCTTAGGTACTCGGCGATCTTTTCATCTGACAATGCACGGCCGAACCAAGTGAGATACCACGTCAGAAACGGAACGATGATGAAGAGCGCGGCGACGATAATGAGCCAGATGTTGGATGGTCGGCGAGACTGGGTCTTTGCGGCAGCGCGAGTGCCAATAGCGTTGGGATTTACGAAATCATTTTCCATTTGTCATTTGACATTTGTCATTGCTCATTTAACCACAGAGGACACAGAGAGGAAGACAAATTAGCCGCGGATTTACGCAGATAACACGGATTAAAGAAACAATGACCACTTCCATTCTGAACTTTTGATCTCTGACTCCTGGCCTTCTTATTTCGCCCCTTCAGAGTGATGAATCCTTTTGCTTCCTGATCCAAGGGTGACGCTCGCTGCGCTCGCTTACCCCCTGGCTATTTTATGTCACGCCTTCGGCGTGAAGATCAACGCGCTGGATATAGATGGTAAAGCATCAGGTAAACGATTACGCCGGTGACGGAAACGTACAGCCACATCGGCAGAGTCCAGCGCGCAAGCGCGCGATGGCGCAGGAAGTCGCCGCGCAGAGCGCGCCGCAAAGTGATGATGACAAAAGGCACGATGACGACGGCGAGAATTGTGTGTGTCGTCAGGATCGTGAAATAAATTGGGCGCGCGATTCCCTGCCCCGCAAAACGCGTCGTGCCGTGATGCTGGTGATAAACGACATAGGAAACGAGAAAGACCACTGAAGCCGTCAGTGCGGATATCTGACAACGCTTGTGCGCCAGCACCCGGCCGCGCCTAATGAAGTAGTAGCCCGAAGTCAGCAGAATGAAGCTGGAAGCGTTAAGGGTGGCGTTGAGATGGGGAAGGACGGAGTAAAAGTCGGGAAGCAGAAGGCAAAAGGCGGAAGGCAAAAAGCAGAAGGCAAAAGGCGGAAGGCAGAAAGCAGCAGGCAGAAGGCAGATGGCGGAAAGCGGCATTAACTACTCACCACTTCGCATGCTCCATAAGTGCAGAGCGCGTTCTGTAAACTGCTTTATGCTGGCTGCCTTCTGCATTCTGCCTTTTGCTTACTGCCTTCTGCCTTCTGCTTTTCGCTTACTGCTTACTGCTCACTCCCCGGTCTATTCATTTCCGCGACCATGCGGTTGACGTCGGGCGGTAGCGCACGGCCACGCGTGTCCTTCAACGCCGGGGGCAACTTTAAAGCGGGGGGCACTGTGCTGGCCGCTCTCGCCGCTTGTTTTGCGGCAGCGACGCTGGGCTTGGCCTCCTCGCCCCGAGCGATGCGTCGCTTTTCAAGTCGTTCGGCCAGGAACTCCTGGGCGGGCATGGCCAGAAGGGATAGCGCGATTACGACGGGCACGACGGTGAAGAAAAGACCGTCGGTGCTGATGACTGCGCCGGCCGCGATGAAATTGTAAGCCACGAACGCGAACAGGCCGAGCGCGGCAATCACACAAATAAGATTCAGAAGCCGTTGTTCGTTCTTCATGGGAAATCGTGCAGCGGTGGTCGTCATTCTGGCTGTTCTGTCACGCGCTAAAGCGGGCCGATTATCTCTTGGGCTCAAATCCGAGCGCTAAGCCCTGGGCTACGGAAAAAAATGGGGCCTCCTCGCGCTAACTTCGTCCCTCACCCAAGCCCTTTCCAGAGCAAATTTCTTTCTGTCGCCCGCTCAAGCGGGCTTTCAATCTCCGATCTCTCCGATCCCAGCACCAAAGTGCGGGGCTAATTTCACCCGTCCGCTATGCAGCGAAATCTTCTGCTTACTATCGTCTAATGCTTTTTCGCCGGTTTCGCAGGCTTTTGCGAAAGCTCTTCATAACCGCAGCGTTCGCACTGCCAAACCGGAAAAACCACGTCCGGCTCGGCTTTGTTTTCATAGACTGCTCGTTGTGAAGGCACAATCTTTCCGCCGCACTGCGGGCAGACACGGCCGCGGGTCGTGCGCTTCTCAACGTCGATTTGTAGCATTTCGGCTACGTCTGCCATATCAGAATGCGGACGAGGACGTCCGCGCTCCCAGAGTCGTCTGCCATATCGGAATCAGAAATGCGGACGAGGACGTCCGCGCTCCCAGCGTCGTCTGCCATATCAGAATCAGAAATGCGGACGACGACGTCCGCGCTCCCAGCGTCATCCCTTTCGATTCTTGAAGGCGATGTAAAAGATCGCCGAGAAGATCGTCACCGGCGGCGCTAACAAAACAATAACTGCAATGTTCAGATTCTTCGCGAGCGCCTGCGAAACTCCGGAACGGCACATCGCACATTGAGCTGCGGCATCGCCGGAGAGCATGAGCAAACAAATCCCAACCGATGCCACAAGTACGAAAGCGCGAATCAGATTCGTAGGCATTTTGTCGCCAGTCCTTTGCCCCCGCGGTCGGGCGGAGCTTCTGTCGCCCGCTAAAGCGGGCTAACAATTGTTTTGCCCTCGCGATCCCAGCACTGAAGTGCTGGGCTATTTTCAATCGTCCGCTGCGCGGACGAACTGTTCTAACTTGGCATCGACTGCAGCGAGTCGTTTGCGCGGCGTTCAAGGTCTCGCCCGTTCCAAAACAACCAGCTGTCGGAAGTCCGTCAATGCCCTTCACTCGCTGCCGCCGGTGTCGCGCGCTGGTCACGCAACTCTTGCGAACGGAAACTATCCGGGAAGAACACCAGCAACATCAGACAAATGCAAATAACTACCGCCGGCACGATGGTCAGAACTAAATTCAGCCGCTCGAAACGCAGGTGCATGAAATACGCGACGATCAGCGCGGCCTTGATGATTGAGGCGCCCATTAGAATCACCAACATATAAACCACCGGCAGGTGAATATATCCGAGAAATACTTCGAATCCGGTCAGCACCAGCAGCCAAATCCAGACTGAGATAAACAGCCGGTTAGATCCTGCGAAGTGTTCACTCTCTGCGTGTGCGCTCATGCGTGATTCTCCTCGAGCCGTTCTCGCCCGCCAAAGCGGGCCTTCTATCTATTAATCGATTCTGATCTCAGCACTAGAGTGCTGGGCTACAGAAAAAGGAAACATCTCCGCGCTGACTTCGTCCCTCACCCCAACCCTCTCCCAAAGTGAGAGGAGAAAAACTTAAATTTGAGCCATCCCTTACGGTCGGGCTACTGCCCCGTTCTGTCGCCCGCTAAAGCCGGGCTTTCGAATCTCTCGTCTCGCCTTCTCAGCACTAAAGTGCTGGGCTACAGAAATAACCGACTTCACTTATGCCCGGCGTCAATCGACAGCAAATAAATCATCGGGAACACGAACATCCAGACCAGGTCTACGAAGTGCCAATACAGACCGCTGATTTCGATGTCCTCGTGTTTCAGTTTCTTCGCGCGGCCGGCGACCACCAGCAGATATATGCAGCCGGTGAAGACGTGGAACATGTGCATGCCGGTGATACCGAAGAACGTCGCGCCGAAGAGCGGCGTCGCGCCGGGCCACTTCTCAGCCCATTCCGCCGGTAATGCAAATGGGGTGAGGCCTTCCTGAATCAGGTGACGCCACTCGATCGAGTGCAGCACGATAAACAAAGCGCCCAAAACCGCCGTGGCGACAATCCACTTGCGCGCGGCGGAGATGTTTTTCCGCGACGAGGCCGAGACCGCCATTACCATCGTCAAGCTGGACGACAGCAGCACAAGGGTCATCACTGACGAGAAGACGATGCTCGGCGAAAACTTGAATGGCGTGGGCCAAACGTTCGCGGCGCGCACGTACGCGTACCCGATCAGCAACGCCGAAAACGTCAGTGAGTCCGACATGATGAACAGCCACATGCCGAGCTTGCGGTGACCGACGCGATAAGGGTGAACGCCGCCACCCCAATCGTTTGTCAAAGCTTGAGCTTCAGTTGCCACGAGTTACCTCCAAGAGGATTTCGAGAAGCCCGCTCAAGCGGGCTGAAAACTTTCTTCGCTTTCTTACCCAGCGCTGAAGCGCTGGGCTACTGAAAATCGGTGTGGCGCGCTAACTTCGTCCCTCACCCAACCTCTGCCAAGGCGAGGGGAGTAACCAAACGTTTCCCTCTGATCGCAGATCAACCGCCCACTACCGCAAGCGGTTCTGACGCCACAAATCACTTCCAAAAGAACAAAAGCAAAAACAAACAGATCCACAGTCCGTCGAGAAAATGCCAATAGACGGACGCCGCTTCCGCTGCCCCCACGCGCCGCAGCTCGCCTGCGACGCTGTCGCGTTTCTTGCGGGTGCGCACCAGCAAATATGCGAGCGCCAGCAGTCCGCCGAGCACGTGCAAACCGTGCACAGCCGTGAACAAATAGAAGAAAGAGCTGTGCGGATTGGTGGCCATATAGACGCCCTGGCCCGCCAAATTTCGCCAGGCCGCATATTGTGAGCCCACGAAGACCACGCCGAGCACTGCGGTCAGCGTCAGCCACAATCCGTACCGGCTATTCCGTTGTTGCTTCAAAGAACGCTTTGAGATTTCGATCGTGACGCTGCTAATCAAAATCACCGCCGTGCTCAGCCACAACACTTTCGGCATCCGCAGCGGCGTCCAATCGTCTGCCGAGGCCATGCGGACGATGTACGCGCTGGTGAGCGCGGTGAACAGCATCACGATGCTGGCAATCGCGACCCAGATAGCCACCCGGTAGCGCGCCGGCGAATATTGAAATCCGCCACCATCGCCGTGACCGCCGCCGTTCTTGCGAAAGCCGTTGCCGTTACGACCGCGCGAACCGCCTCCGCCAATCGCAGCGTCAATGGCCTGATTAGTGCTTGTGGCCGTTGCCGCCATTCCCGCTTGTCTCTCCCAGGCCGGCCGAAACTACCGCGCCTTCCGGCTCTGTCTGCATGATGTAATCGTTCGGCGCGCCCGGCACCGAAAACTCGTACGGCCCGTGGTAGACCGTCGGCATCACGCCGGCGAAGTTGTCATGCGGCGGCGGCGATGGAATCGTCCATTCCAGCGTCGTCGCTTCCCACGGATTGTCGTTCGCGACTTTTCCTTTGAAAATGCTCCAGATGAAATTGAAGTAGAACACGAGCTGGACCGTTACCGTGATGATCGCCGCGACCGTCACGAACAAGACCAGGCCGTGCGAATTCTTCAGGAACTCGTACTCGCCAAAGTTCGAGTAGCGCCGCGGCATTCCCAGCATGCCCATGGCATGAAACGGAATGAAGATCGCGTAGACGCCGATAAAGGTGATCCAGAAATGAAACTTGCCCAACCCTTCATGCATCATGCGGCCGAACATTTTCGGAAACCAGAAGTACGTGGCCGCGAACATGCCGAAGATCGAGGCCACGCCCATCACCAGGTGGAAGTGCGCCGTCACGAAGTAAGTGTCATGAAAGAAGAAGTCGAGCGAGGTCTGGCCCAGCACCAGCCCGGTGATTCCGCCCGCGACAAACAGCGACACGAAGCCGATTGCAAACAGCATCGGCGTAGTGAAGCGAATCTTTGCGCCCCAAAGTGTGCCCAACCAATTGAATGTCTTGATGGCAGATGGCACTCCGATCGAGAGCGTGAGAATTGAGAACGCGACCGCTGAGTACGGACTCATGCCGCTCATGAACATGTGATGGCCCCAGACAAAGAAGCCCAACATGCCGATGGCAAAGATCGCGAACACCATCGCGCGATAACCGAAGATCGGCTTACGCGCGAACGTCGAAAGGATATGCGAGGTCGCGCCCATGCCCGGCAGAATCGCAATGTAGACTTCCGGGTGGCCAAAGAACCAGAACAGATGCTGCCACAGCAAGGGCGATCCACCGGTGTGCAAAGGCACCGCCGCGCCGCTCACGTACAAGCCGCCCGGAATAAAGAAGCTGGTGCCGGCGATGCGATCGAGCAATAGCAGGATGCCGCCGCCGAGCAACACCGGAAAGGAAAGCAGCGCCAGAATCGCTGTGGTGAACCACGACCAGCAGGTCAGCGGCATCCGCATTAAGGACATGCCGCGCGTGCGCATGTTCAGCAGCGTGGTAATGAAATTCAGCGCGCCCAGCAGCGAGCCGACACAGAAAATCGCGATGCTGATAATCCAAAGATTGACTCCGGCTCCCTGTCCCGGCCCCGCAACTTTGCCCAGCGCGCTCAACGGCGGATAGCCGGTCCAACCCCCAATTGGCCCCACCGTGCCACTGCCTCCTGACCACGATGCGCCTAATGACGTGA
>DATNEI010000158.1:0-39048 GCA_035606795.1 Pyrinomonadaceae bacterium | reverse complement strand
AATCCCGCCTGGTCGCCCGATGGCCAGTGGATCATCTACTCGATCGAGGGTGCCATCCACGTAAAGAATGTAGACGGTACCGGCTTCCAAGTACTAGTCAGCGGCACAAATCCTTCGTGGCAGCCTGTCGCCTCGACGTGTGCTAGTCCGAATCCGATCGACTGCCCCGACTTTTTTATTAGTCAGCAGTATCGCGATTTCCTCGGACGCGAACCGGATGCGTCAGGCTTCCAAAACTGGATGACGACTTTGACCGCCTGTGGAAATGGGGGCTTTGGAGAATTCGATAATCCGTCTTGCGATCGCGTCCACGTATCGGCCGGCTTCTTCCAGTCGAATGAGTTTCTCGCTCGCGGTTATTGGCTGCTACGAGTTGGATATGTCGGCCTAAACCGATCGATCACAGACTCGAGCACTGGTAGAAGTCAACGCTCGTCTCTGTCCTACGCGAATGAGTTCATACCTGGCTTGCAACAGATCGGTGGTTCGAACTCTCCGCAGCAGGAAGAAGCGGCGAAGGCGGCGTACATCAATGCGTTCGTGCAGCGCGCTGATTTTCAGCAGCTCTTTCCCAACAGCGATTCAAATTCTGTTTACGTGGACAAGCTGGAGTCGAACGCGGGAGTCACTGTGCCCAACAAGCAGCAGCTAATCGATGGACTCAACGCGGGCACAAAGACGCGCGCGCAGGTGTTGCTTGACATCGTCGAAAGCCAGGTCGTGTTCGACAAGTACATCATTCCGTCCTTTGTCGACATGGAGTACAAAGGCTACCTGCGACGCGATCCGGATGCGATTGGCTACAACAACTGGATCGAGACCCTGACCGCGGACCCATCGAACTATCGTCACATGGTTTTTGGCTTCATATATTCGACTGAGTATCGAGGCCGATTTGGCGCTCCATAGCAGCTCGCCGCTGAAGATTATTTCCATCTTCAATGCGGCATCCGGCCGCGGCTTTCACGAGCCGCTGCCCCTTTTTCCTGGCCCGCCCACTCTCAATTGAAGGAGCGCGGTTAGAGATTCGCGACCCGTTTCGCATTAGTGAGTGAGGACAAAGAATCATGAACCGAACTTTTAAACCAATCCTTCTGACAATCAGTCTATCGTTCGCGTTAGCTGCTTCAATTTCCGCCGCGTCGGGCGATCTCGACCCGGCATTCCCGGGCGACGCGAAGCTTATTGACGGAGTGCTCGAGCACTTTCGCGAGCAAGCCAACGGAGTTGCAGTTCAGGCGGACGGAAAAATCGTAGTCGCGGAGAGCGGCTCATCGACCAAGGGTTCTGCCAGTGAAGTTACCCACACGAATTACGGTTTTCTCGCCATTGGGGGGGTGACCGGCGGCGCTGTGAATGCTATCGCGATATCGGGCAGTAATGTCTATATTGGCGGGACTTTCAATGCAGCAGGTGACATTTCGGCTAATTACATCGCCAAATGGGATGGCACTACCTGGTCGACACTTGGTTCGGGAATGAACGGATTTGTAACCGCGCTGGCGGTTGCAGCGAACGGCGATCTTTATGCCGGAGGGAATTTTACGACTGCTGGTGGTGTTTCAGCGAACCGCGTCGCTAGATGGGACGGATCAACCTGGTCGCCCGTCGGTTCGGGCACGAACGGTCCTGTATGGGACCTGAAGATATCAGGAACCGATGTTTACGCGGGTGGAGATTTTACAACCGCAGGCGGAGGTTCGGCGAGCAAGATCGCCAGATGGAATGGCTCAAGCTGGTCTCAGCTTGGGTCTGGGATGAATGACCGAGTCAATGCAATGGCGTTATCGGGGAACGGTGATCTCTATGTAGGCGGGAGGTTCACAACCGCGGGCGGTGTTTCGGCGAGTAAGATCGCTAAATGGAACGGCTCTGGATGGTCGGCATTAGGCTCTGGACTCACATCAGGAATACAAAGCCAGGTGAACACTATCGCGATTTCGGGAAGCACTGTTTACGCAGGGGGTTTCTTTACTTTGGCAGGGGGTCTTCCCGCAAACAATATTGCCATGTGGAACGGTTCAAGCTGGTCGCCCCTTGGCTCAGGGATCGTCGGCGCTGTGAATGCGCTGGCAATTTCGGAAAGCGGCACCCTCTATGTAGGAGGGGATTTCGTTAGCGCCGGCGGGAACGGGGCCAATAACATAGCCTCATGGAACGGATCAAGCTGGTCAACGCTTGGTTCGGGACTTAATTCGTCCGGCGGCAACTGGGTACTTGCCCTTGCAATAGCCGCTAACGGTAACGTCTACGCTGGCGGGTTTTTCACAACCGCAGGTAATCGCGCGGCTAATAATATAGCCGTGTGGAACGGCGCCGGCTGGGCCGCTCTTAGGTCGTGTTCCGCAGCGACCATCACGGTTTTAAACAACAACGATAGTGGACCGGGCAGCCTTCGGGATGCGAGCGCTCGCATCTGTCCGGGCGGCACAATCACTTTTGATCCTGGTGCTTTCGCTGCTCCGCAGGCAATTACTCTGACATCGGGCGAATTGGTTATCGACACGGATATGACTATCCATGGCCCGGGAGCCAGCCTGTTGTCGATCAGCGGCAACCAGGCGATGAGAGTGATCTACATCGAGGGCGGTGTTAAGGCGACGCTAGATCAGGTAACGATCACAAACGGTAGTGCAGATGACGGCGCCGGCATTACCAACAGCGGCAATCTGACGCTCAGCAATAGCACGATCACGGGAAACACAGCATTTGCTTCTGCCGGCGGCATCCGAAATTTCAACACGCTGACCGTCATTAACGGCGTCGTGTCCGGCAATACCGCTGTCGGCGGCGACGGCGGATTTGGAAATTACGGAACGATGACCGTTACCAACAGCACTATCTCCGGCAACACAGCGGGTGCCGCGGGCGGGATTGGGAATTACGGCACGCTAACCCTAACTAACAGCACTATCTCAGGCAATAAAGCAGATGGAGGCGGAGGCAGCTATGAATACCTTAATGGCGGCGGGATCTACAACGGAGGCGGCACGCTGTCCATCAACAACAGCACGATCTCAGGCAACACGGCTACCAACGGCGGCGGTATTTACAACACGTACGGTTGGGATGACAACGGTGGCACCGTTTACCTCACAAATACTACTGTATCGGGCAACGTCGGTGGCGGTATTTTTAGCGATGGCTCCAGCGAAACGCTCAGGAATGCTATTGTCGCAAGCAATACGGGCGGTGATATTTCAGGCACCGTCGAAACGGCCGGCCACAGTCTGATCGGCGATGCCGCTTCGGCGGGCGGGATACAGAACGGCGTTGACGGCAATATCGTGGGCATTGCTCCTTTGCTCGGACCTCTGCAGAACAATGGCGGGCCGACGACGACGTATGCCTTGCTCGCAGGCAGCCCTGTGATCAATGCAGGAGATAACTGTGTTCTGACCGAGAACGGCTGTGGCTACACGCATCCGGCGCTGCCTACAGATCAGCGCGGCTTTCCCCGTTTCGGCGCCGTTGATATCGGAGCATATGAATTCTCAGCGTCGACACTGACTCCAACTACAACTTGCGCCAATCTTAACCCGATTGACTGCGCTGACTTCTTCGTGCGTCAACAATACCTCGACTTTCTCGGACGCGAGCCGGATGCAAACGGTTTCGCGAGCTGGTTCGCGACTTTAACTGGCTGTGGGAACGGTGGCTACGGCGAATTCGATAACCCATATTGCGACCGCGTGCATGTCTCGGCGGGTTTTGTGCAATCGCAAGAGTTTCAGGGACGTGGGTATTGGATTCTCCGATTCGGCTACGCCGGTCTGAACCGTTCGATTGGTTCCGTTCGTTCGTCGGCGACTTATGCTGAGTTCACTCCGGCGCTGGCGCAGATCGGTGGATCTAACTCACCGGCTCAGGAAGAAGCCGCCAAAGTGGCGTACACAAACGCGTTTGTTCAACGTCCTGATTTTCTGGCTTTGTTCCCGACAACGATGACAGCCGCCGCATACGTGGATTCATTGGAAAGCAATGCGCAGGTAATGCTGTCGAACAAGCAGGCGCTAATCGACGCGCTGAATGCGGGCACCATGACGAGAGCCGATGTGCTGAGGAATGTAGTCGAGAGTCAGGTGGTCTTCGACAAGTACCTCACGCCGGCGTTCGTGACGATGGAGTACTTCGGATACTTGCATCGCGATCCGGATACGATTGGATATCAGAACTGGGTGAATACTTTGGCGGGAAATCCGAACGACTACCGGCACATGATCTTTGGCTTTATCTATTCGACTGAGTATCGAAGCCGATTTGGCGCGCCGTAAGATCAGCAGCCCCAAAAGCCTCAACCGGCAAAAACGATCGGGACGATAGATACGCCATAATGAGATCTACATTCTCGATGACTGAGGAGTTCACCGTGTCCAGTTCGATTTCGGCATTAACCGGCGCCTCATAAGGTGACTCAATGCCGGTGAACTCCTTTATCTTCCCCTGACGAGCCAGCGCATACATTCCCTTCTTGTCTCGCTGCTCACAGATCTCCAGCGGACAATCAACAAAAACCTCGATGAAGTTCTCGTCACCCACCATCGATCGACATTCGTTGCGCGATGCTCGAAACGGACTGACGGCAGCGCAGATTACCGCGCCTCCGTGCTTTACAATTTCGGCGGCAACAAACCCGATGCGACGAACATTCGTGTCGCGATCCTCCTGACTGAACCCGAGTCCTTTCGATAGATGGGTCCTGACCACGTCGCCATCCAGAAGCGTGGCACGCCGGCCCTGTTCGAGCAGTCTGGCGGTGAGCACCTCTGCGGTTGTGGATTTGCCCGAACAACTCAGGCCCGTGAGCCAGATGCAGAAGCCGCGCCGGTCGCCCGACAGATGAGCTTCGGAAAGAATCCTCCCCGCCTCTGGTTGCATCATCCATTCGGGCAACGGCTCTCCACTGTTCAGCAGATCACGAATCTCGCTTCCGGATATGGCCCGCGTCTTTTGCGATGGCGCGACTTTGGTGACTTCTTCGTAGCGGTTTTCCTCCGGCAAATAAACAAATTCTGAGAACGGAAGCGGGCAAACTCCAATCTCTTCGCTATGCCTGGCTAATAATTTTTGCGCGGCAGAAGCTTCGTAGAAAGGGTTTCCCCGCGAGTCATTCCCGGGGCTCGCATGATTGCGGCCCACGATGAAGTGGGTTGCCCCGTAGTTGCGGCGAATGATTGCATGCCAAAGCGCTTCTCTCGGGCCGGCCATCCGCATCGCCAGCGGCAGCAGCGCCAAGAGCGTGCGCTGCGGATCGTAATACTTCTCAGCCAGCAATCTGTACGATCTGGTCCGCGTGTAATGATCGATGTCGCCCGGCTTAGTCAGTCCGACTACGGGATGAAATAAGAGCGTGCCATCAACCTGGTTAAGGGCGCGCTTGATCATCTCCTGATGACCGCGATGTAGTGGGTTGCGTGTTTGAAACGCCACCACGTTTCGTTGACCCAGCGCTGCCAGCCGCTTCCTGACTTCGCGCGGCGACAAACGCAGAGCGCAAAAATCGCGATGACGAGGCGATTGAAAGACGCGGATGGTCCCGGATAAATTCACGTCTCCCCAGGAATTCATTTCCGCGAGCATGCAATGACGCGGATCCGTCGTGCCATACACCAGTTGGCCTTCGGTTTTGAGGTCCCATTCGTAAACATCTTCAATCGTCATCACCGCCAGCAGGTCGTTATAGTCGTCGACGAGCGCGATATCCGTGTCCAGGGTGATGGGTGCGTCGCGACCGACGGAGAGTGTGATCGGTATCGGAAACAAACTGCCGCCGCTCAAACGCATATCTTCAAGCACGCGCAGGTAATCGTCGCGGCTCATGTAGCGATCGAGAGGGGAGAAACTTCCATTGGCCAGCAGCTCCAAATCGGCTGCGTTTCTCGCCGTCAATCTTATTCTTGGGAGACTGGCGGCGTAGCGCTCGAGTTGCTCTTTTTCATCGGCGCCAACATATAGATCGACCAGGTTCGCACGTGACGTGGTGATTAGAGTCGAAGGGTTATCGCTCATTGAATTTGATGTTTACAATTCGCTAACCGCTGATCGCTGCGGCATTGAACCACAGACCAACGCCTTTCCCAACTCATCGAAAAAGCACCCAGAGGACAGGAGCGCGGTTAGAGGTTCCGGCTCGTTTCTCGCGTTAATAAGTGAGGACTAGAAACATGAAGCTGAAGGCCGATTTGGCGCGCCATAGAATTCATCGAAAAAGCAACCAAGAGGATAGTAGCGGAGACTTTCAGATAGGTTATTTACTTCACTCGAAATTGCTCATTTCCGGTTAACGACTGCAAGTTGCTTGTCCGCGCAATTTAAAATTTGGTAGCCGAATGGACCGTCACGGCACGCCTATCGCATTGGCTAATTTGCAGTATGTGGCTTAAGCGAATGAACCAGAGGTTGCAGTTATTTTCGAAGATACCATTGCGGGAATGACTGCACGCAAGTCGATGCAGGAATTAAGTCTCACACATTCAAGATCATCCGCTCTCGCGCAATCCAAAAAAACGCTTGAAGTTCCCGGTACAAGCCAAAACCTCTACAGTATCGTGCAGCAAGAGGTTGCGCTTGGTAGTCAGGCGTTACAACGTCAAAGCGCCGACATCGCGGTCACGATGTTTCAAAGCGCGTTGCAAAAACTGACGATTGACCAGCCCTTTTACGACCATCTGGTTCATAACCTGCTCTTAAGTTACAAACTTCTGATCGAAAAGCTGTTAAAGCAGCGCGACGTGTCGCTAGCGCGCGATTTTCTGCGTGCCGCGTTGCGGCTCGAGATACGGGGCGTCATGGCTAATGATGCCAAGTTCCGCCGCAAGTTCGCCGGCACGTTCGAGAACCTGGGACTCGCCTTCTTTCAACACAACTTAAGTAACGAAAGCGTCTTCTGCTGTCGAAAAGCGATTTCCGTCTACCCCAGTCCGGGTGCTTACGTCAATCTCACGAATTCACTGTCGGCAGCCGGCGCGCGTGCCCAACTCTCAGATTTCACGACCGAGATAACACCCGAACAGTTGGGACGTCATATTTTTATTGCTTGCGTGCCGAAGAGCGCTTCGACATTTCTCAAGAACCTGCTCGTGAATCTGACTGGCTACCGAGATCTTTTTACTGTTTACGCCGCCGGTCAAACTGAACATGAAATCTACCTGCCGACTCTCCGCGAATCGGCGCATGTGGATACTGTTACGCAGCAGCATTGTCGCGCGTCGGACGCAAACATCCACCTGATGCAGGCATTCGGCATCCACCCGGTGGTGCTGGTTCGTAACATTTTCGATTCGGTAATGAGCTTGCTCGACTTCTATAACAAAGGGGCAGCTCGGACATCGTATTACCGCGCCGATTGGGAATTGTTGGATCCGGAAACAAAGATCGATCTGCTCATCGAGAACGTCATTCCCTGGTATTTCCAGTTTGTCTCGTCATGGGACTTGGCTGAAAAGCAGAAGCGACTGGAAGTTCACTGGCTCACCTACGAAGAGCTGGTTGCTGATAAGCCTTCCAGTGTCCTTGGCGTACTCAAGTTCTACGGCTTGGGGGCTCCGCGACAAGGTGTCGAGCGAAGGATTCGCGAAATCGAATCCGAGGAACGAAAGATACGATTTAACAAAGGCATTGCCGGACGTGGAGAGTCAGGTCTTAACGATCGGCAAAAGGAGCAGATATGCCGCCTCGCGAGGTTTCACCCGTCCACGGATTTTGGACGCATCGGGTTGTAATTTCAAGAAAGGAAAAGAAAATGCAAACCCAAATTTACAATTCAAATCGACTTGATATTGTTGGCGGTACGCGCAAGTCAGATCAGGAAGTCTTTCATTCGACAATTAAGCGTTGGCGCGGAAGACTCGGCTACTGTTCGCTAGCGGCGGCGGTGCCTGCCCTTTTGGCTGTGAATTTACCGGCGACGAGCTCCGCTGAAACGAAAGACGACAAGACGACCATTCCCGGACCCAGCGCTCGGCTTTCGGAGGATTTGCAACTGACCACGAGCAAGCGGTCATTACTGAAACGGCAAAGCCAGTTTCGGCTGCCGCATCTAAAGGACGACCTGTCTTACCTCCCGGTCACACTGCCTGGAGTCGACGACTGTCCGGGCGCCACCATTCCCGGCGGGAACTACCCAGCAGCTGCTCCCTACCTCATCTCAGGCGATACGACGGGGGCGAATGATACGGTTACACGCCTCACCTACTACTATTACTACACCCTCAACTCAGATGGACCTGACAATATTTACTCCTTTACGTTGACTGGCGTCGGTCCCAATGCGCGAATAGAAGTTTCAACAACTTCCGGCAGCTACAAACCCCTCGTTTATGTTTTGTACGTCGATCCCAACGGAACGTGCCCCGTAGCCCCATATCAAGGATACGCGGCAGTCGTAGCGGATAGCCGTTGGACATCCGGTAACACGGCAGTGCTTAGACGGGATCAGCTGAATTATCTTCCTTTGAATTATCCGCTGCGCCTCTTGGTAGACTCGGCCCACAACGATGCCAGTGGCGCCGGGCCGTACACGATACGACTGCAGGACGTAACCATTGCACCAGCGGCGGCCTGTTCCAGTGCGAATCCGATTGATTGTGTCGAGGCCTTCGCCCGCCAACAGTACCTGGATTTCTTCGGGCGCGAGCCTGACACGATCGGCTTTCAGAACTGGGTCAACACTCTCGCGAACTGTGGCAATGGAGGCTATGGCGAGTTCGACAACCCGCAGTGCGATCGCGTCCATCTGTCAGGGAGCTTCGTGCAATCTGATGAGTTTCAAGGGCGCGGATACTGGCTGTTGCGATTTGGCTATGTCGGGTTGAATCGTTCGATTGGGTCAGTTCGCTCGTCGCTGAACTACGGTGAGTTTATCCCCGCGCTGCAGCTAATTGGCGGGCAGAACTCGCCGGCACAGGAGGAAGCAGCCAAAGTCGTTTACACAAACGCATTCGTGCAGCGACCGGACTTTCAGGCGCTCTTCCCCAACTCGATGTCCAATTCTCAGTACGTGAACGCGCTCGAGTCGAATGCCGGCGTGACTTTGTCAAACAAGGCACAGCTTCTCAGTGCGCTGGATGGTGGCACGATGACTCGGGCCCAGGTCTTACGGAACATCGTTGAGAGCCAGGTAGTTTTCGACAAGTACATCATCCCGTCCTTTGTCGATATGGAATACAAAGGCTACCTGCGACGCGATCCGGACACGATTGGATATCAGAACTGGGTGAACACGTTGACGGGAAATCCCAGCGACTACCGCCACATGATCTTTGGCTTCATCTATTCGACTGAGTATCGAAGCCGATTTGGCGCGCCGTAAGATTTAGTCGCTGCCGTAGCGGATTTCCATTTTGCGGATGCGCGTGCCGGCGGCAATCAAAACGATTGCCGTAACTATCAGAAGTCCCGGTACCGAGATGTAGGCAGGCGTCGGCTCAGCGACCACGCCCAGCGGACCAACTGATAGGGGCACGGGCATCAGCGAGTTGAGATAGTGAATGACGCTGATTTTTTTCAACAGTGGCGGCAGCAGAAAGTTGATAGCCTCCCAACCGTAAAGCATCAACGCGGGAATAATTGGATTCCGAATGAACAGTCCCACCACCAAAAAGAACGCGCCATAACCAATGCACGCGAGCAGAGTGATTCCCGCGTAGGTGAACAATTGGGTGAGGCCAGGTCCTTCGAAAAAGAAGCGCATGCTTGCTGAATAGAAATGCGGGAAGAACATCAGCAACATCGAAACCACGGTAACGCCGACAAACAAAATACTCGCGGTGACCAATCCCGAAATGTACTTTCCCGCCAGCAAGACTTCGCGATGTACGGATGAAAGAAAGTAGTAATGCAGACTGCGGTCGACGGTTTCGCCGCGAAAAAGGTTCATGAAAATCCACGCGCAACCAAAGAAGATTACCGTCCGCAGAATCAGCGCGTTGTAAATGCCTGAAAAAATCTTCGGGTAGAGATTGAAATCCAACCACTCGCGCGCCGCCGGCGGCAAGATCGCAATCAAAAGCAACAGACCGACCGGCATCAGTGCTAATAGATAAACCAACACGGCCCGCTTGCCGAAAAAGTTCTTCTTAAGCTCGAGCCGCATGATGGCGGCAATTTGTCGCAGCCACAGTTGGACTGACGCGCGTTCGGTTGGTTTAACTGAAAATGTTGTTTCCGCTGAACTCATAACAGTAACGCGGCTGTGCCGCTTGATGTGCGGAAGGTCTCTGGCCTTCCGAAAGATTCTGAGTTTCGTAACGGCTCTGCCCTGCTCAATCGGGGCGAAGCCCCACATCGAATCTGGATCGTCCCGCAAGGTCAAAGACCTTCCGCACGTCGGGTGGCTGAGCCACCAAAGACCTCACTGCGATCCAATCAAGTACTCATACACTGCGCTGAGGTCGTCATCGACCGGCGCTACCGATTCAATGTCGATCTCGCCTTTGGCCACGACTTCATTCAAAAGCAAATAGAACTTGTCGGGATCGCGCGTCTTCACAAACAACCCGTGCCGATCATCGTGCACGCGCGCTTCGACCAGGTGGTCGCTGCTAAACATGCGCGCCGCGAGCACGGATGGTTTGTCGCAGCGAATCAAAACCTGCATCGGATGTTCGGCATCCATCTCGTCGCGCACGCCGTGAATGCCGCCCTCAGCCACGACGTAGCCGTTGTTCAGCAGTACCACCCGATCCGACATCATGTCGACTTCGTGCAAGATGTGACTCGAGATAATCAAATGCAGGCCTTCAGCCGCCAGTTGTTTGAACAGCGCGATCGTCTCGGCTCGCACCATCGGATCGAGTCCGTTGAGCGGCTCATCGAGAATCAAGACGGACGGCTGATGCGCGATTGATTGCGCCAGACGCACCCGCTGCCGCATGCCTTTGCTATATGCGCCAACTTTTCGGTTTCCCGCCGGCAGAAGATCGACCCGCTCCAGCGCTTTGGTCGTGAGCTCATCCGCTTCACTTTTCGAGAATCCGGAAACCATCAGAAACGATCGGATAAACTCGTTGCCGGTCAGTCCGCGTGGGAACGAATCAAATTGCGAACAATAGCCAACTTTGCGAAACAGTTCTTCCGGTCGGTCGGTAGGAATGCCGAGTACACGGATCGTCCCGCGCGTAGGTCGGAGCAAACCCGTCATCAAATTCATCAGCGTGGTCTTCCCCGCGCCGTTAGGCCCAACCAGACTCGTGATTCCCGGCGGAATCGACAGCGTCACGCGATTAACCCCGAGTATCTCACCGTAAAACTTCGAGACGTTGTCGAAAACGATCTCGGATTGCGGTCCGGCTCTCACGATTTGAGATTGCGAATCGCGAGGTTCGGACTGCGAATTTTGTTTTCCGTCGATCATAAAGCCCTGGTTCATTGCGGCACATTTCGAAATCCGCAAGCGGAATTCGAAATCACTTAACCACTTCGTACGCCTTAACTTTTCGCGATAACAGCGCCAGACAAGCCGCGCAGATCAAAAACATTACCAGCCATGATGCCCATAACGGGGGCACGCTGGCGGCGGGGTCCATCTGTTCCATTCCCATGGTATCGATGATCGTCTGCTGTCCCACAAATTGACCGAACAATCCGCTCCAGATATTCCAAATGAGCGCTTGCAGGTCGAACAAGTACCCCCATTGAGTCCGGAAAATCTCGTTCACGATCGCCGAGAAAACCGAGGGGATAAAAAATACTCCGAGTAGAACCGCGCGTGACGCCAGACGCCAACGTACCCATGCCGAAATTGCCTGAGTTAACAGGGCGAGCAGAAGAATCCACACCAGACTGCCAATGAAGATCGCGCTGGCGATGGCAATGTTCTGCGAAAACCACGACCAACCCTCAAGAGAACTTTGCAGCAGAAATAGAAGCAGGCCCGGAACCCAGGTTATCGCGGACAACAGAATGATCACGATCGACATCTTGCCGACGACGTATTCTGTGCGACTGAACGGCCGCGACAAGTAAAGCGGTAAAGCATTGTTGGTCAGATCACGCGAAACCTGTGACGGCGCCACCAGCATGGCCAGGAAGAATCCGAGATAGCCTTGCGGGACTACGATCCAATAGCGAAAGAAGGTTGCATCGATCGACACCAGATCGCGGAGCGGGATTTGAAAGGTAGTCAACGCCGCCACGTTGTGGTGCAGATAAATCAGAATGGCGCACACCAGCGGCCAGACAAACGAGAACAAGAATAATCCGGTGAAGATCTTGGAACGGAACACGTCGCGCAGCGCATCCCGGGGAATGATCAGAAAGCGGCTCCACTCCGGCGCCAGCGCGCCGGCATAAGGCTTGTATGCTCGTTCGATAACGGCCATGCTATTCCGATTTACTCATTGATTCATTTTTTCATCGATTCAATAGACCAATGGATCAATGAATCAATGATTTAATCGCTCCCATTCTCCATCGCTTTCAAGAAGATATCTTCGAGCGAATCGCGCTTGTAACTCAGCCGGCGAATTTGCACGTTCGCCTGCGCCGCAAGCCGGTAAATATCGCGAACCTCAGTTTGATCTTGCAGGATCAACTTCACGCGATGGTCTCCGGTAACCGCGTACTCGCAACCGATGTCGTTCATTACCGAGACAAACGGTTTCAAGTCGCCGCGGGTTTCCAACATCAGGAACTTTTTGTTTGCGCGGCGTTCCTCTTCCAGATTGCAATACACCACCAGCCGGCCCTCTTTAAGGATTACGATCTCTTCACAACACTCTTCGACGTCGCGCAACAAGTGCGATGAGAGCACGATATTGGCCTCGCCGCTGTCGCGAATCTCGCGAATCATTTTGATCATGCGCGTGCGGGCCGGTGGATCGAGTCCATTCGTCGGTTCATCAAGAAAGATTAGCTTCGGCCCATGCACGATTGCCTGAGCCAGCTTCGCCAACTGCTTCATGCCTAGCGAGAACGTATCCAGATTGCGATAACGGGCTTCGCCCAGGCCCACAAAGAAGAGCGCTTCATGCGCGCGCTCCAGGGCCGCGCTGGGCGGCAGGCCTGATAACTCAGCCATGAAGCGCACGAAATGAACGCACGACATCTTGGCAATGAATGAATCGCGCTCCGGCATGTAGCCAATGAGCCGTTTGATTTGATTGGCGTCGCTGCGGATGTCGCGGCCAAAGATGTGCGCGGTCCCGGCCGACGGCGCGTGAAACCCGAGCAAGGTGTGAATCAGAGTGGTCTTGCCGGCGCCGTTCGGTCCCAGCAAACCGATAGCGCGTCCGCGCAGTTGACCGTTCAGCTCGCGCAGAATCGGGCGGGCACCGAACGTGACCGACAGGCGTTGCAGATCAATAACCGGAGGGTCGACGTTCGTCGGTGGCGAGACTTTGATTGATTGGGCGGTGTCTGGCATCGAAGAGTTTCAGCGTCCGCATCGCGCGGACCACGCCGGGGCCATGCAAAACCAGTAGGAACGAACCCCAGAATAACCCTACGAAGCCGCGCACGAAAAGGTTTCCCCAAGCATCAAGCACAAAAATCGAAACGCCGAGCGCGATTAGCGTCACGGCGTTGATCAGAACTCTGCGGTCAGGAGTGGCGATCGGTTGGAGCGATAACATGGGCACCTCTGTAAGAAAATTAATGTCAGAAGCCCGGCCGTTCCCGAGAGGAGCTGGCACAGGATGAATCGGCGATTCCCAAGTCCTCCCGTTCGCGCTCGGGCTTCCGACAAGTCTGGCTTTGCTAAGCCGAAGAGCTAACGACTGGCAACGTCACGCGCGCGAGTGACAACTCGCTCGGCTCGACGCTTCCACATCGGCTCAGCCGGAGCCGCGTTTGATGTCTTATTCGGCGTGGCTGCGTCCTTCTGCTCGTCGGTTTTTGTTTGCGGCTCTTCCTGCTTCGGTTGTGATGGCGCGGACTTAACTCCGTGGTCGAGCACGTTGTGCAACTCAAACGCGTTCGGCATTCCCAGCAATGTCGCCGGGCTTAGACCAAAAGGTCCGCCTTCAGTGTTCGCCGCCACTTCGATGTGATCGCCGTAGGCATAGGCATAAAACAGAGTCGGCTCCATGGTCGCCGCCATCGTCAGGGCGTGTTGCGGACCGCCCGGCATGTTCGCACCGCCGAGCGTCTTCGCAAACGGTTGCACCAGTGATGCGATGTTGTGATAGACGAACGCCGAGAAATTCACCTGTCCATCCGCCGGCAATCCGGCAGTAAACTTCGGTGAAGTCTTCAGCGTCACCCCTGAATCGTGATAACTGATCGCCTGTTCGATCAATGCGCGCGAAGGACCGGCAATCATATAGCCGTTCGTGAACACGTAATTCACTTCGAACCCAAAGTCGGCCGACCGCAGCGTGTAGAACGCCCGCCCGCCGACGTCCGCCTTATCCCATTCAAGGCCTTTCTTGCCTTCCTTCGCCGCTTGCGCGTTCACTTCGCTCACAACGCGCTCGAATGTCTGTTGCAGATGCACCGGATCGTTCACCTGGAACACGAGTTTCCAGGAAGGCGTCGGCAGGATTGGCCCGTCGATGGCAAACGCGTACTCCCCACCCAGCGGCGCGGCGATGTCGTTGCGCAGATTCAACCCGTGATTCTTCTCCAAATCTTCCAGATGCTTGTTCAGATCGGGACAGACTGAGCTGATGACGCTGAGCAGATCATCGACCACTGCTGTCGGGTTCTTAATTACAAAGCCGGCAGCGATGTTGGCGTCCGGCGAAATGTATTCGATCGAACGCATGGGGCCAGGCTGCGCGAGCCAGGCGGTGACGCCATGATCCGCCTGGTCGTAACCCAGCACGGCGCGTGTGTGCGTCTTGCCGTCAGTCTTCTTCTGATCAAGCACGAAGGTCTTAAAGTTCATCACGCCAAGTTGAGTCATTGCTTGTTCGTGCTTCGCCGCATCTGTCGCATTCTTAGTGTTTTGGGTCTTGACGTGCGCGAGAATCTTTTCGAGATCAGCACCAACCACAATGCCGGCGCCATCGCGATAGACATCCGCGATACGATTGCGAAAAGCGTTTGAGGCAAAGCCCGACTGTGCCGTGTTGGCGATCCGCTGCAACTCTGCCAGCTTGGGCGAAGCCACCAGCACATCACCATTAATCCAAACGTTAACCTCTTTGTCGCCGGACGTTGTGGCGACCGCCGCCTGGGCGGTTTTCGGATCGTCAATCCAGCGAATCTGCGGACGATTCTTGCCGTCGCTGCTCAGCTTTTGCATTTCCGCGTCGAAAAAGGCGCGGAAGCCACCCGGGTTCTTCAGCTCCGCCAGCACGACCGGCGCAACGGGCTCTCCCTTGTCATCCATGCCTGCGCCGACTGCAATTTCGTCGCCCAGTTGATCGCCAAAGTCGCGAATCGCAGCCATCGCGGTGTTCATTTCAGGTTCGCGACGATTCTGAAACCAGTCGCGCAGCGCCGGGTTTTGTTGAATTTTCTCTTCAATGATGCGATTCGATTCCACGAGGCTCGTGGCGAGGTTCGGTACCGCCGCGTAAAGCACCGTGTTCTCAGGCATCATGTCGAGCAGCCGCGTTGAGTGGCGTACATCCGGCTGTTGCACCGCGTTCAGTTCCTTGTTGAGCGCTGTCAGCGCGTCCAGGGTTTGCGTGTAACGCGCCGCGTTGCGACTCCAGGCGACTTCAGTCTTAACGGGGATCGTTTCGATAGTGGTACTGCTGGTTGCCTGCTCACCGGCCTTCAGCGTGCGCTCGTTGCCGTCATGATCAAGATTGACCTGGCCCTCGATCACGCTGACGCGTGACCCCTTTGTGCCTGCGTTCGCCGAAAAGATCGTGCCGGTTACGGCGACAAGTGAATCGCCTGTGTCGAGATACAGATGATCTTTCTGTTTGGCGGCTTCAACGATCACGCTTCCCGAACCAAGATGAATGGTGGTGCCGCGCAACGTCTGGTTGATCGAAAACTCTGAACGATCCTTCATTTCGATCGTTGTGCCATCGCCTAATCTCACGACCGCGTGAGCGTCTTTCGCGGTGCGAATGACCTGGCCGCGCGATAACTTCGCGCCGTTTGCCAGCGGAGTGGTCTTCGCATCTTCCACGACATAGACCGGTCCTTCAGCCGCCTGCACTGTCGCTTCAATCGAACCGACCGGCACGTAGCGCTGAATCAAAGGCCAAGCCACCAGCGCCACCCCAATCAACAAAGCCGCGGCGATGCCCCAGCGAAGGATTACGGGATTCAAGTGGTAGCGGGAAGCCGTTCGACTCGTTCGCCGCGGGGCGACAGCCGCCGCGACCCGCGCCGTCCGCGCTTGCTTCAGAGCTTTGCGGCAAGGAATGCACTCATGCGTGTGATCGACCAGCAAGAGTGCGCGGGCTTCGGACAATTCGCCCCGCAGGTAAGCGGGCATCAAAGACTGAAAATCAGCACAGCCTTCGATTCTTTCCGCCTGCGCACCTGCGTCTTGCCGGAGCGCATCGGCGTCAACGGCGGACATCTTCATCCAAACACGCTCTGCCGCGCCTTTCACACTCGCGGATTGAATCTCTTCGCCGCGAATGTCAGCGCTAACTTTGTCCAGAATGTTGTCGAGTTCTTTGTTGTTCATAATCTCACTCCCAAGATGATTGCTTCAGTCGTTTGAGTGCTTCTGCAAATAGCTGCCAATCTCTTTCCGCAAACGTGTCCGGGCACGATGTAATGTCACGCCCACCACGAGCGCCGACGTCTTCATCAAGCGTGCGATTTCACCGTTGTCGTACCCTTCGAAGTAGCGCAACGCGAACATCTGCCCCGCCGTGGGCGCCAGTTTCGAGACCGCTTCGCGAATGAAGTTTCGCAGCTCGCGGTCTTCATGAGTCGAAGCCGGGTTCCGTGAAACCAGATCGAGCGATGCGCTGTCGCTTTCCAGGTCATCAATTGCGACCAGGCGCGAACGCTTGCGCGCACGCAGCAAATCAAGCGAAGCATTCACGGCAGCTCGCGCAAAATAGCTCTCCGGATTTTCCGGGACCACAAACGGCTCGGAACTTCGCACCAGTCGCAGGAACACGGTCTGCAAAGCGTCTTCGGCATCCGCGGCACTACCCGTCACGCGGTAAGCCGCGCGAAACACGCGGTCGTGATGCCGCTCGAACAAACTCTCCAGATCTACTGACGCATCAGCGGAATCCAGCATTGTGCTTTTCTTAGGCGCCGGCGCACCTGAATTTGTGCCGAACTCGGCAGTTTTTAGCGGTTTAACGGCGGCCAGCATGTGCTTCTCAAAAATCCTTCCGCTCGTAAAACGCTCGGCTTCGGCGCATTATTAACAATGTTACGAGAAAAGATTTGAAGAAAGTTGCAGTCAGAGCGGTTTTGACGTCCCTTCGGCTGGCTCATATAGTTAAGAACCCGTGACACCCCAAGCATTTAGCGGTTCTATTGCAACTCTTTCCGCGCTCGCGTTTCAAAACGGAGAGAGTGTCCTGGCGCGCGTCTGGCGCTATCTCAATCAGCCTTATCAGATCGGCAGCATCGAGGTGTCGGTCACGCGCCTGATCGAGGGCGTGATAATTCTCACCGTCGTCCTCTTACTCTCGCGCACGTTGACCCGGCTGCTTCAGCGCAGAATTGAGAAGAAAGCTTACCTGGATCCGGGACTGCGCTACACACTCGCAAGGCTGACGCAATATCTGATTATCACGCTCGGAGTATTGCTGTCACTGAAAGTCGCCTTCAATCTCGATCTCACATCGATTGCGGTCATTTTCACCGCGCTTTCGGTGGGCATCGGTTTCGGCTTGCAGTACATCGCCGCCGACATTGCTTCGGGGTTCATTCTGCTCTTTGAGCGGCCGGTCCGCGTCGGCGATCGCATCACGATCGGCGAAGATGAAGGCGACGTGCAGAGTATCAACCTGCGCACTACCGTGGTCGCGACCAACGATCGAATTTCCATTATCGTGCCGAATTCAAGACTGGTTAGTCAGCGCCTGATCAACTGGTCTTACGGCGATCCACGCGCGCGCATCGCTATTCACGTCGGGGTGGCGACCGATTCTGATGTCGAGGTGGTCACCCGCACGCTGATCAAGGCAGCGGAAGATGTCGATAACGTGCTGAAAGATCCGCCGCCGAAAGTTCAGTTCCTGAAGTTCGGCGATTGGTCGCTCGATTTCCGGCTGCTGGTCTGGACCAATCGTCCGCGTTTGCACACACAGATTCGCAGCGACATCAATTTTCGCATCGAGAGGCTCTTTCGCGACGTTCACATCGAAATTCCCTTCCCGCAAACCGAACTACGCCTGCGCGACGGCGCTCTGCATCTCGATACCGGCGACAAATTTGTGGTCGACGATTGCGCGGGAGATTGACGCTCGCGCCTTGCCGGAAAATCTCCGGCACGTTACGCTGTCTCCGTCACTGAGTGACGATTCATTCAGTCATGCCCGCCAAACGCTCCAGCCGCCGGAACTCGACCAGCGACAAACGCAGTTCGATCCTGCGCGCCGCCACCCGCGTGTTTGCCCGCAACGGTTATTTCAATTCCAAAGTGGCCGACATCGCGCGCGCCGCTGACGTGGCGGACGGCACGGTTTACCTGTATTTCAAAAGCAAAGAAGAGATTCTGCATTCGATCTTCGATCAAAATATCGCCGACGCGATTGAGGCAGCGCGCCGTCTGATTGAGAACGTGCGTGACCCGCGCGACAAGCTCCGGCGCATCGCTGCTCTGCACCTCGAGCGTCTGGGGGCGGATCGCGATCTGGCGATTGTGTTTCAGGTGGAACTGCGCGGCTCGACAAAATTCATGCGCGAATTTTCTGCCGCAGGGTTTGCTGAATATCTGGCGCTGCTTCGCCAGATCTTCGAAGAGGGACAGGCTGCCGGCGTGTTTCGCAAAGAGCTTCATGCGAAAGCGGCGGCCAAGATTCTGTTTGGCGCGCTGGATGAGATGGCCACCAATTGGATCATCTCTAAGCGAAATTACAAACTCGCGCCCATGGCTGATGTCGTGATGGAAGTGTTCTTGAATGGAGTGAACACCGGTACGCACGCCTCTGGCGTGCAGCATGCCGGAGGCATGCGTACCAAATGATCGAAACCGCCACTCCAAGGTTTATCCCGCGGCGCATTCCACTGATGGAAGATGAACCAACGACGCTGCCCGCAATGTACGAACGCGTCGTCCGTGATTATCCAAAGCCCGACGCCCTTAATTACAAACGCGACGGTGCTTGGCACTCGATTTCGGCTGCCGACATGGTGCGCCGGGCAAAAGAAATTGCGCTCGGCCTCCGTTCGCTGGGCGTGGCCAAAGGAGATCGGGTGGCCATTCTGTCCGAGAGTTGCGTGGAATGGGTCCTGGCGGATCAAGGCTGCTTATTCGCAGGCGCAGTCACGGTTCCGATTTATCCGACCCTGACGCCACTGCAAGTGCGATACATTCTCGATGACTGTGCTCCCAAGGTCTTGTTCGTCAGCACGAAGGAGAAGTTTGATGAGGTTTGTGAGGCGACTCAGGACTGCCAAAGCATCTCCACAGTAGTTCTCTTCCATCCCGCTGCTGACGCAGAAGCAAATCTTCTGACCCTCGCTGAAGTCGAACGGAGCGGCAATGAACTCGCGGCAGAGAACCCACAACTCGCTGACGAGTTGGTTCACGGCGCTCAGCCAGACGATCTCGCCACCATCATCTACACCTCGGGCACGACGGGTGAGCCGAAGGGCGTGATGCTGTCGCATGCCAACATGGTGTCGAACCTGATTGACTCTTCGAATCATCTCGAGTTCGGGGCGCAAGATTCCGCGTTGTCGGTACTGCCGCTGTCGCATAGCTTTGAGCGACAGGCGATGAACATGTATCTGCATCACGGCATGAGTGTTTACTTCGGCGAACTCGAAACGCTCGGAGATTATTTGCGCGAGGTGCGCCCCACGGTGTTTGTGGGCGTACCGCGGATCTACGAAAAGATTTTAGCGCGGGTGCAAGACCGCGCCATGGCCAAAGGCAAACTAAGCGCAGCCTTGGGGCACTGGTCAGTCGAAGTGGGAAAGCGTTGGGCCCAGCTTGTCTCTGATCGAAAAAGAATCCCGTCTTTTCTCGCCGCCCAGCACAAGCTCGCGGATTTGATTCTCTTCGACAAACTTCGCAAAGCGATGGGTGGTCGCATACGGATTCTGGTGTCGGGCGGCGCAGCCTTATCGAACGACGTGTCACTCGCGTTTCTCGGCGCGGGCTTACCGATTGTGCAGGGCTATGGACTGACGGAAACTTCGCCGGTGATTACGGCCGGTCAGCTTCACGACATTCGGGTGGGAACTTCGGGGAAACCGATTCGCAACGTCGAGGTACGCATCGCGGCTGACGGCGAAATAGAAACGCGCGGGCCGCACGTGATGCAGGGTTATTGGCACAAGCCGGAAGAAACGAAGGCGCTCATCAGCGACGACGGTTGGTTTAAAACCGGGGACATCGGCAGCATGGACGCCGAGGGTTTTCTGATGATCACCGATCGCAAAAAGGAACTGCTCAAGACCTCGGGTGGTAAGTACATCGCTCCGCAACCGATCGAGCAACTGATTAAAGGCTCGCGTTTCGTCAACCAGGTGGTCGTGATCGGGGACGATCGGAAGTTCGCGTCAGCTTTGATCGTGCCCGATTGGGAACAGCTCGAAGCTTACGCGAAGTATAAAGAGATCGCCGGCCTTCATTCGCGCGCGGACTTCTGTCGCAGCGCTCGCATTATCGATCTCTTTGCGCGGCAGATTGCGGCTCGCACGCAGTCGCTCGCGCAATTCGAAAAGATCAAAAAGATTGCCCTACTCGACCATGAATTTACCGTTGCAGGCGGCGAATTGACTCCGACTTTGAAAGTGAAGCGACGGGTAATCGATCAAAAGTATCGTGAGGTCATCGACAACCTCTATGCCGAGGATTCAAGACGCGAAAGCGGCCGGCGCGAAGAAGCTGTGGGCGGATAATCGCACTTATCGATAACGAGAATCTTACCCGCGGGGCAACCCAGTGTCCTTAATTCCCAGCGCGTCTAAGATCCGGTCCGCTGCTTGCCGGGCTTCGTCTTTAATAACCATTTCCAAATACACTGCGTTTCGCGCCGATGGGGTGCCAATGCCGACGTTCCCGGTTTTGCGTGCGCCATAAACGTGACCTGAACTTTTTATCTTCGCGGTGCCCGGCTCGAGAACCATGTAGTTCACATAATACTCATCCGCGCTGGAGGTGGCGGCGCGGCCTGAATCAGCGTTTGAGTTCCCTACCTGCAACCACACAACATATCTGACGGTTTCGGCTTTCGCTGCTTTATTGGCCTCACTGCGTGACAAGCTGCGCGGACCCGCGGTTACGTGCACGCCTGCGGGCTCACTCAAACGGTGCACACAAACAGTGAGCACTGTGTCGGTAAAATACCTCGGCACGCCCGACAGCGGACTCGAATCTTCGACGCCAACGAGCAGCTCGATAGCCGGTGCTTTTTTGGCTGTCGATTCAACTGGGGACGTTTCAGAAACTGGAGGTGTGCTCGGCTGTGGCGGCGTTGGCTTCGCAGTGCTTCGTCGACCGGATTGCGCGCAAACGGTAGTCCCAAACATGACCAGCGCGACAAGAACAAGAAAAGCTTTGCGACCGGTGCGGAGTGTCATCGGCACGCATTCTAACACCGGGCTTGAGTCGCGTGCATCTTTTCGCCGTGGTCAAACGCTTCACCTGTTTTCTGTTTTAGTTGCTGTGAACTACACTCAGGCTGGATGTCTGCAATGACGACCCAAACGCTTCAGATCATCCGAATTCGTGAGCAAGCGCGCGAGATTCGCTCGTTTGATCTCGCCCTATCGGATAGTTCGTCTGTGACCTTTAGGCCGGGTCAGGTCGCAATCATGCGAGTTAAGCAGGAAGAGCCTGCTTACTTCGCCTTCGCCAGCTCGCCAGAAGACAACGAGCTGCAGATTTTAGTGAAACGCACGATAGGCGCGAGCGTCGCCTTGTTCGAAATGAAGGAAGGAGACGCGGTCGATCTGCTCGGGGTGGCCGGCAATGGCTTTGATTTGGATGCGCAGGTTGGACGCGATCTGGTTTTCGTCGCCATGGGAACGGGGGTGGCGCCTTTGCGATCGGCATTGAGATGCGTCTTAAATCGTCGCGAAAGATTTGATCAGTTGGTGGTGCTGTACGGTGCGCGCACGCCGGACGAATTCTGTTATCGGGACGAAGTGGATGATTGGGAGAAAGCCGGCGTCGAACTGCGGCAAGTCATTTCGCGTCCGGACGGTCATGACTGGTCAGGGCGCACGGGTTACGTGCAGTCACTTCTCGATCATGTTCTGCCGGACTTGAAATCGCCGGTGGCTTTGGTGTGCGGCTCGCGCGAGATGATTGCCCAGACCCGGGACCGGCTGGAGCAGATGGGTTTTGCGGCCGCAGATATTCTGACGAACTACTGAATGGTCAGAACCACCTGCGGTAGCGGGTGGTTCACCTGGCGTGGCGAGTCACGCAGGATTTCCAGATCAACCACCTGCGGTAGCGGGTGGTTCACCTGGCGTGGCGAGTCACGCAGGATTTCCAGATCAACCACCTGCGGTAGCGGGTGGTTCACCTGGCATGGCGAGTCACGCAGGATTTCCAGATCAACCACCCGCTACCGCAGGTGGTTCGGACGCGATAAGCTGCACGCGTCGTTCCTGCTTACTGGCGTACATAGCTTTGTCAGCTTGCTCAATCGCGCGGGCCAAATCATTCATCGAACTGAATCCGCATAGGCCCACTGATACTGAAATCTTAGTCGTCACTGAAGTCCATTGCTCACCGTTGGCTGCCAAAATGGAATTCAAAGTTTCCATGCGCCGGCGCGCCTCTGGCTCCTCCAGCTTGAACATTAGCACCAGGAACTCGTCACCGCCCCAACGGAACAACATGTCGTCGGCGCGTATCAAAGAACGTACCCCGCGCGCCACTGCGCGTATCGCTTTGTCGCCCACGTTGTGACCGAGCGTGTCATTAATCGGCTTCAGGTTATCAATATCGATAACTGCCACTGACCCATCGACGTCCGGCTGCGCTGGCGTGTCTGCCTCGCCGCGGCTCAATAAAGAATGAAAGGCATGGCGGTTCAGCGCTTCAGTCAGCGGATCCATGCGCGCCATCAACTCCAGTTGGTCGCGAGCGTGGGTGAGCTTGTAATTCGCGGCTTCGACTTCACTGCGCACCCCTTCGAGCAGCACCATAATCGTACCGAAGCCCAGTAGAATCTCGAGAATCAGATCGATGATCGATGTGTATTGCAGGTAGGCGGCCGGCACCGTATATCCCCAAAGCCCTTTGCGCGCTCCGAATACTGGAACATAGTGCACAAAATCAATGGCCAGCAGCACGAGGGCGGCCAACATGATGCGCAACCCGGGGCTCCGCTTCACCTTGCGCAATGCCGGTCGCAAAGCTAAAGCTGAGGCCGTGAAAAGCGTGGCAATGCTCGTCGCATGCACCATGAATAGATCGTTGAAGTCGGCCGACATGAAAGGCAGCACCACCGCAACGACGAGTGCACTCGCCGCAAAGATAAGCGAGCGTCGATTGAGGCGAGCCCCGCCGGCGTAGTGACGACAGCCGGCAACGAACATCAGACCAAAGCTGTACTCACCCAGAAAGTACGCTGAGAAGAAAGGCTTCTGAGCTGCAGGCACATGAATGCCGACAAACAGACTGATCAAGGCCAGCCCCAGGCAAACCCACGCCGTCGTCCAATATTTGATTGCGAGGCTCTGAATCGAACCGCGCATCGAGAAGGACAACAAGGCGACCAGGACAATGCCTACGCATTGAATCGCGAGACCAGCATTAGCGTTCATCAGAATTTCCCATTCGTGTGGGATACATCCAGGACGGATGTGCGAAGGAGGGAGGTGAGTCCTTTTTCGCCAAGTAGGATTGTAGCTAATCGTGCCGTGAGGGCGCTAGATTAATTTTGAGGCGGCGAAATCAACAGGAAAAGAGCATTTTCCATTTGTCATCTAACATTTCTCATTTGTCATTTGGCCGAAAGCGCCTTCAGGGCATCGGCCCGATAACTCAGCGTTGATGCAGGCGCGACACCGGAGCATCGGCTCGCTGTCGAGCCTATGCCAACTCAGATCGTCGCAGCTATGGCTCCGATTAGCCGACTCTTGGAGACGACGCAAGGGCGGGGAATTCTAATGACAAATGATAAATGTCAAATGACAAATGGAAAATTCCTACTGCTTCATCTCACTCAACAGCTTCTTATTGAGTTCGGCATCTATGTGCGCGAGCAGACGGCTCTGGGCCATCGCGGCTTCGCGGTCGCCGATTTCCAGGTAGGCGAGTGCGAGATTGTAGTAAGCCTCGCCCTCTTGGGGCCGCAGACGCGCCGCTTGTTGATAAGCGGCGATCGCTTCAGCGAATCGCCCGGCGTAAAAGTACGCATCGCCCAGTTTGTTCTGCGCATCGGCAGAGCCAGGTCCCAGGGTCAGCGCGCGTTGATAAGCGCGAATCGCTTCGTCGTTGCGACCCTGTTTCACTTTGCAGTAGCCAATTTGAATCCAGGTTTCGGCGCGCCGGGGATTGCGATTCGCGGCCGTCTCGAAATAGTTAAGCGCGTTGTCGTAATTTCCCAACCACATCGAATCAATGCCGCCGCGATACCAAAGATCGGCAAGCGCTTCGGGCTGATTCGATCGGCCCTTTGAGCCGATCTGATCGAAAGCGATCAATTTCCCGGGTTCGAGCCCGGCCATGCGCGAAGCGCCCAAAGCCAGATTGATGTTTTGCCCGTTGGTAACCTTGACCGTCACGATGCCAATCACCTGGCCCCGCATGTTGAAGAGCGGACTGCCACTATTGCCGTGTGACACCGGCGCGGTGATTTGAATGATCCGTCCCAACGCCGGCACTTCACGAATTGCCGAGACGATGCCGTCGCTGATTGAACCTTCCAGTCGCAGGGGATTGCCGATCAAAAAAACTTGCTCGCCTTCTTCCGGGAGCGCCGGCGCCAGCGGCAACGGTCGCGATTTCTCTTCCGGCAGGTTGACGCTTAACAGAGCCAGGTCAGCTTCCTCATCAATCGCGAGCGCGCCCGCGACCGGATAGGTGCGACCCTTGCCTTCGAGGGTATGAATCTCGACGCGCGACGCGCCTTTGATGACGTGCATGTTGGTGACGATTTGGCCGGGGCGAATAAAGAAGCCACTCCCGCTGATCAGCGGCTCGTCCTTCGAGTCGTACGTCAGAATCGAGACGACAGACGGCTTAACGCGACGCACCAGATCGGGAAGTGACTCTCTGTCAGAATCCAGACCCGTCGGGATAGCGGGCGCGCCAGACACACCCGCCACCGGGACAGTCGCGCCACTGTCAGGGGCAGCATTAGGTTGAGCGGTAACCGAATAGCCAAAGAGAAACAGCGACAGAACAACGAGGCGGGGGAAAATGCTTTTCACTGCAAACCTCCTACGGAAAACCGAAAAAGGTGAGCATCATCCGGCGATGCGACACCGGACGCTACGCACTAATTGAGTTTACTTGCTCGCTTGTCGGCCAGAACACGCGGCAGGTCGGGGGAATTTCAATAAGGCCGCAGGGGCTAAGCCAGCCTCAAGCGGATAATAGCCCAAGGCTCGCGGCTTGGGAAGAAGAATTTGTATGACAAACGTGTCAGAAAAGCGAGATTTGGCTTTTGAGGTCTCTTCCTAACAAAAAACCGGCGCGGCCGTTCAGCCGCACCGGTCTCAATTCTATTACCCGCCCGCTCATGCAGACGGGTTCTGACAACGCCCTCCCTCGCGGTCGGGCCACTGCGCCGTTATTCTTCGCCCGGCTCGCCGACCTCAACTGCCTCGGCTTCCGGTTCCGGTTCGCTCACTTCACCAACGATGTCGCCATCTCCCGTGGTCGGCGTGACGGTGTGCGGTGACGGTGGAATCTCGATGCCGCCGAGAACTTCGGGAAATTCCTCTTCGCGCTCGGACTCGCCAACCGTCTCGTCGCGTTCGATGTCGACGTTCCGGTAGTACTCCATGCCGGTGCCGGCCGGAATCAAGCGGCCCATGATGACGTTCTCTTTCAAGCCCCGTAGGTAATCCACGCGACCGGAAATCGCCGCTTCAGTGAGCACGCGGGTCGTCTCCTGGAACGACGCCGCCGAGATGAATGAGTCGGTCGATAACGACGCCTTGGTGATGCCGAGCAGCAAAGGTTCAGCCTGAGCGACTTCGCCTTTCTCACTCTGCACCCGCTCGTTCTCGTCAGAGAAGCGGAACCGATCGACCTGCTCTTCCAGCAGAAACTCGGTGTCGCCGACTTCCTTGATCTTCACCCAGCGGAGCATCTGGCGAACAATCACTTCGATGTGCTTGTCGTTGATGTTCACACCCTGCAGGCGATAGACCTCCTGAATTTCGTTGGTCAGGTACTCCTGCAAACGGTTCATACCCAGCACGCGCAAAATGTCGTGCGGGTTGAGCGGTCCGTCCTGCAAAGCTTCGCCGGCGCGGACGCGGTCACCTTCCTGCACGTTGATGTGCGTGCCGCGCGGGATATCGTACTCGCGCTCTTCACCGTCGTCGCCGGTGATGATGAGTTTGCGTTTGCCTTTCGAGATTGGTCCGAGTTTGACCGTACCGTCGATTTCCGACATGACCGCGGCTTCGCCGGGCCGGCGAGCTTCAAACAGCTCGACGACGCGCGGCAGACCGCCGGTGATGTCTTTCGTCTTGGTGGTTTCGCGCGGAATCTTCGCAATAACGTCGCCGGGCTCGACTTGCTCGCCGTCGTTCACCATTAGATTCGCGCGCACCGGCATCTGATAGGTTTTCTGGACCTTGTTGCTGGCGTTGCGAATCTCCAGTCGCGGCTGTTTCTTTTCGTCGGGCGAGTCCTTGACCACCATGTGCGAAAGGCCCGTCACCTGGTCGGTCTCTTCTTCGTACGTCACACCTTCCTTCAGGTCCTGGAACTTCACCGTGCCGCCGACTTCCGTCAGGATAGCGAAAGTGAAGGGGTCCCAAGTGGCGAGCAACTGGTCTTCGGCCACCTGCGTACCGTCCTCAACCAGAATGTGCGCGCCATAGACGATTTGATAGCGAGCCACTTCACGGCCACGCTCGTCGATGATCGTGAGTGCGCCGTTGCGATTCATCGCCACCCGCTCGCCCTTGCGGGTCTTCACAGTTTGCAGATCAATGTACTTGATCTTGCCTTCGACGCGAGCTTCATGCTTCGAAGACTCTTCCAAACGCGCGGTACCGCCGATGTGGAACGTACGCATCGTGAGCTGCGTGCCGGGCTCGCCGATTGACTGCGCCGCGATCACGCCGACCGCTTCGCCGATGTCGACGGGACGGCCAGTCGCCAGGTTGCGGCCGTAGCACTTGATGCAGCAGCCGCGTCGCGATTCGCAGGTCAAGACCGAACGAATGCGCACCCGCTGCACGCCGGAACGTTGAATTTCGGCGGCCAGGTCTTCGTCGATTTCCTGGTTGCCCTCAACGATGGCGTTGCCTTCAACCGGATCGATCACATCCTCAAGAGCGGTGCGCCCGACGATACGATCGCGCAGGCTTTCAATTTCCTCACCGCCTTCGATAATCGCGCTGGCAGAAATTCCCTTGAGAGTGCCGCAGTCCGGTTCGCTGATAATGACATCCTGCGCCACGTCCACCAGACGCCGCGTCAGGTAACCCGAGTCGGCCGTCTTCAGCGCCGTGTCCGCCAAGCCTTTGCGTGCGCCGTGCGTCGAGATGAAGTACTGCAACACATTGAGGCCCTCACGGAAGTTCGATTGAATTGGCGTTTCAATAATTTCACCCGAAGGTCTGGCCATCAGTCCGCGCATGCCGGCGAGCTGGCGAATCTGTTGCGCCGAACCGCGCGCTCCAGAGTCAGACATGATCAGGATCGGGTTCATTTCATTGGACGCCTTTTCGCGGTCGTCCATCGCCTTGAACATTTCCTTCGCGACTTTGTCGGTCGCTTCAGACCAGATGGCGATGACTTTGTTGTAGCGCTCGCCGTTGGTGATGACGCCGTCGCGATACTGCTGCTCCACCGTGATCACGTCCTTCTCGGCCTTACCGACAATCTCGGGCTTGGAAGGCGGGGTGACCAGATCGTCGATACCAATCGAAATGCCGGCCTTGGTTGCATATAGGAACCCAAGATTCTTGAGATCGTCCAGCATCTTCACCGTCATCTCGTGACCGAGACGAATGTGCGAGTAGTTGACGAGCGACTGGAGACCTTTCTTCCGCAGCGTGCCGTTGATGTAGGGGAGACCAGACGGAATCGCATCGTTGAAAATCACGCGACCGACGGTCGTGTTGATGACCCGCTTCACGTCTTCCTGAACAGCGCCGCGCAGAATGTCCTGTGTGTCGTGCTCCTGCGTCAGATCGATCAAGTCGCCGGTAATGCGCAGCTTGATGGGCGTCTGGGTCGTGACTTCCTTCGCGTCGAGCGCGAGGAAAACTTCTTCCATGCCGGAGAACACCCGGCCCTCGCCCTTCGCGCCTTCCTTCTCGCGCGTCAGGTAGTAAATGCCGAGCACGATGTCCTGCGACGGGACCGCGATGGGCTGGCCGCTCGCCGGACTGAGGATGTTGTTTGAAGACAGCATCAACACGGCCGCCTCGATCTGCGCCTCAGGCGAGAGCGGAATGTGCACGGCCATCTGATCGCCGTCAAAGTCTGCGTTGAAAGCTGTGCAGACGAGCGGATGAATCTTGATCGCCTTGCCTTCGACCAGCACCGGCTCGAACGCCTGAATACCCAGGCGGTGCAGGGTCGGCGCGCGGTTCAGCAGCACCGGATGCTCGCGAATTACTTCTTCCAGGATGTCCCAAACCACCGGCTCCTGTCGTTCGACCATTTCGCGCGCCTGCTTGATGGTGGCCGCGTGCTGTTGCTTTTCCAGCTGGTTGTAAATGAATGGCTTGAACAACTCGAGCGCCATCTTTTTCGGCAAACCGCACTGATGCAGTTTCAACTCAGGCCCCACAACAATTACTGATCGCCCTGAGTAGTCGACGCGTTTGCCCAACAGGTTCTGACGGAAACGACCTTGCTTGCCTTTCAAAGTTCCGGACAGAGACTTCAGCGGACGATTGTTCACGCCGCGCAGCACGCGACCACGTCGTCCGTTATCGAACAACGCGTCAACAGCTTCCTGCAGCATGCGCTTTTCGTTGCGCACGATGACTTCCGGCGCGCGCAACTCCATCAGCTTCTTCAGACGATTGTTGCGGTTGATGACGCGACGATAAAGATCGTTCAGGTCCGAAGTCGCAAACCGTCCACCATCGAGCGGCACCAGCGGGCGCAACTCAGGCGGAATGACGGGAATGACGTCAAGAATCATCCAATCCGGATGATTGCCCGATTTCAAAAATGAAGTGGCAACTTTGAGACGCTTCGAGAACTTCAGCTTCTTCTGCTGCGAAGTCTCTTCACGCATGCGACGGCGCAATTCGACCGCGAGCTCCTCGACGTTGACCGCCGCCAGCAATTCCTTAATCGCTTCGGCGCCCATCTTGGCGAGAAACTGACCCGGATAGTCGCGCGTTAGTTCACGATAACGCTCGTCGGTGAGCAGCTCGCGCTCTTTGATCTCTTTCAGATCGCCGGGGTCGATGACGATGTAGGATTCGAAGTAGAGCACCTTCTCCAGCTCGCGCAAGGGAATGTCGAGCAAGTGACCGATGCGCGACGGCAGTCCTTTGAAGAACCACACGTGTGAACATGGACTGGCGAGATCGATATGACCGAGCCGCTCGCGCCGCACTTTCGCCTGGGTGACTTCGACGCCGCACTTGTCGCAGATCACGCCCCGGTGCTTCATGCGCTTGTACTTGCCGCAGAGACACTCCCAGTCCGCCACCGGGCCGAAGATGCGCGCGCAGAAAAGTCCGTCGCGCTCCGGCTTAAACGTGCGGTAGTTGATTGTCTCAGGCTTGGTTACTTCACCGTGAGACCACTGACGGATCTTGTCCGGTGAAGCCAGCGAGATGCGGATCGCCTCGAAGTCAGGCGCGAGTTGCGTTTTCTCTTGATGAAATCGAAACACGTTTTTCTCCATTGCCGATTGTCGATTGCCAATTGCCGATTGGCTTATCGAAGTCGGACTTTGCTATGAAGGTTCATTCGAAAAACTGCTCAATTCGATTCCGGTTGCAATCGGCAATTGGCAATCGGAAATCGGCAATTCCTAGATCCCTGACGTGATCAGCGGTTCAGCAATCGTCTCGTCCGGCGTGCCGTCTTTCTTCACCAGCTCGACGTCGAGGCAGAGTGACTGCAGCTCACGCACGAGCACGTTGAAGCTTTCCGGCAAACCTGGATCGAAATCGGCTTCGCCTTTGACGATCGCCTCGTAGATCTTCGAGCGCCCGGCGACGTCGTCGGACTTCGCCGTCAACAGCTCCTGAAGAATGTGCGCCGCGCCGTAAGCTTCGAGCGCCCACACCTCCATTTCTCCGAAGCGCTGTCCGCCGAATTGCGCCTTGCCGCCCAGCGGCTGCTGCGTAATCAGCGAGTACGGACCAATCGAGCGCGCGTGAATCTTGTCGTCCACCAGGTGCGACAGTTTCAGCATGTAGATGTAGCCGACCGTCACCTTCTGTTCGAACGCTTCACCCGTCAAACCGTCATACAGCACGGCTTTGCCTGACGCATTCACAATCTCAGGCAGGTTGAGTTCAGCGGCGCGGGCGCCGGCTTCTTGCAGCTTCTGCTTGATCTCGCGTTCGGTCGCGCCGTCGAAAACCGGCGTCGCGAAGTAGAGTCCAAGTACGCGCGCGGCCCAGCCCAGGTGCGTCTCGAGAATCTGGCCGACGTTCATACGCGACGGCACGCCCAGCGGGTTGAGCACAATCTCGACCGGCGTCCCATCGGGCAGATACGGCATATCCTCTTCGGGCAGAATCCGCGCGATCACGCCTTTGTTGCCGTGGCGGCCGGCCATCTTGTCGCCGACGGAGAGTTTGCGCTTCATGGCGATGAAAACCTTCACCATCTTGATCACGCCCGGTGAAAGCTCGTCGCCCTGACGCAGCTTGGCAATCTTCTCTTCGTAAATGTCCGAGAGAATCTTCACCTGCCGCTCAGTGCGATCTTCGTAAGCTTTGACTTCAGTCGCTGCGTCAACGCGCGAGCCGGCGACCGTCGCCTTGCGCAGGAGCTTCGCTTCGACGCTGGCAAGCATCTCACGCGTGATCGTTTCGCCTTTCGGAATCACGACTTCGCGATGATCGGTTAGATCGGCTGAGAGCTTGCGGCCTTCAAACAGTTCGTAGATGCGCTCGTTGCGCTGTTCCTGCAGGATGCGAATTTCGTCTTCAAGGTCGCGACGCAAACGTTCTTCTTCCGTCGTTTCGATCGAAAGCGAACGCTGATCCTTTTCCTGACCTTTGCGGGTGAAGACCTGCACATCGACGACAGTTCCGTCGATGCCCGGAGGCGACACCAGCGAAGCGTCCTTCACGTCGGCGGCCTTCTCGCCGAAGATCGCGCGCAACAGTTTCTCTTCCGCAGTCAGCTGCGTCTCGCCCTTGGGCGTGACTTTGCCGACCAGGATGGAACCGGGCTTGACCTGGGCTCCAATGCGAATGATGCCGCTCTCATCGAGGTCGCGCAGCATGTTCTCGCCAACGTTGGGAATGTCGCGGGTGATTTCTTCCGGCCCCAGCTTCGTGTCGCGCGCTTCGATCTCCAGCTCTTCGATGTGGATCGAAGTGTAGTAATCCTCTTTCACCAACCGCTCTGAAACCAGAATTGCGTCTTCAAAGTTGTAGCCGCGCCACGGCATGAACGCGACCAGAATGTTTCGTCCCAACGCGAGTTCGCCGCGATCGGTACAGGGGCCATCGGCAATGACCTGGCCTTTGTCAACGCGCTCGCCGACGTGAACGATCGGACGCTGATTGATGCAGGTGTTCTGGTTCGAACGCTTGAATTTGATCAGCGTGTAAATGTCGGCCGTAACTTCGCGCGAAATCGTGCCGTCCACATTGTGATCGGCTTTGACGATGATGCGCTCTGAGTCGACGTAATCGACCACTCCGTCGCGGCGGGCAATGACCACTGCGCCTGAGTCGCGCGCAGTCACGTCTTCCATGCCCGTGCCGATGTAGGGAGCTTCCGCACGCAGCAAAGGCACCGACTGGCGCTGCATGTTCGATCCCATCAACGCGCGGTTCGCGTCGTCGTTTTCCAGGAACGGAATCAGCGACGCCGCCACGGAAACCAGCTGCTTTGGCGAGACATCCACGAATTCAATCTCGTCACGATGGGCAAGAATAAACTCGCCGGCTTTGCGCGCGGCGTTACGCTCGTTAACGATGTAGCCATTCTCGTCGAGTTCGATGTTGGCCTGGCCAACCACATGCTTGTCCTCTTCCCACGCCGTTAAGTAAAACGGATAAGGCTCGTAACTCGCCTTGCCGTCGGCGCCGACGCGCTTGTTGGCCTTCTCGACCTCTTCCTGAGACACGTGGTCGTTCGGTTTGAATTTGGTATCGCCACCGTTTCGCACGCGCACAAATTCAGTGACGACGCCGTTAACGACCTTGCGATACGGCGATTCGATAAAGCCGAATTCGTTAATCCGGGCGTAGCAGGACAGTGACGAAATCAGACCGATGTTCGGACCTTCAGGCGTCTCGATCGGACAGATGCGGCCATAGTGTGTCGGATGCACGTCGCGCACTTCGAATCCGGCGCGCTCGCGGCTGAGACCGCCCGGTCCCAAAGCCGAGAGACGGCGCTTGTGCGTGATTTCCGAGAGCGGATTCGTCTGATCCATGAACTGCGAAAGCTGTGACGAGCCGAAAAACTCACGTACTGCGGCCGTCACCGGCTTCGCATTGATGAGGTCGCGCGGCATTGTCGTCTGCATCTCCTGATGGATCGACATCTTCTCTTTGATCGCGCGCTCCATGCGCTCGAGACCGATGCGGAACTGATTTTCCAGCAGCTCTCCCACCGCGCGCACGCGCCGATTGCCAAGATGATCAATGTCGTCCGCCTGATAGATCGGCCGCTTCTCGTCATCGACGGGATTGCGGCGCATCTTGAGCACGTAATTTACGACTTCGAAGAAGTCAGCCGCTTGCAAGAGTGGATCGTCGATGCGCTCCCGCTCCGGCTTGCCCATCTTGATGTTGAACTTCAAACGGCCGACGCGCGAAAAGTCGAACTTGCGCGGATCGAAGAACATGCCTTCGAGCAAGCGATAAGCAGTCTGCACCGTGGGCGGATCGCCGGGGCGCATCTTGCGGTAGATTTCGAGCAGCGCATCGACCGGCTTGGTGATCGTGTCCTTCTTCAGCGTCTGCGCAATGACCGTGCCCACATCGTCACGTTCAGGGAAGTACACTGAGAAGCTTTGCACGCCCGCTTCGATAATCTCCTGAAGCTTCGCGGCATTGATTTCATTGTTAGCTTCGACGACGACTTCGCCGGTCTCGGTATTAACGACATCCGCGACCGCATAGGCGCCCTCGAACTGCTGAGCTTCAATCTCAACCTCACCGATGTTGGCTTTGCGCAAGCCTTCCAGCGAAGTGCGCGTGACTTCTTTACCCTTGCGGACAATCGGATCACCGCCGCGACCTTTGATTTCGAAATCGACTTTCATGCCGACGAGATTCGTGCGGCCACTTTCAGGCACCTGCAACATCAGGCTGCTGTCCGCGACGCGCACTTCGTCCACCACGTAAAACGCGCGCAGCATATGCTCATCCGAAAAGATCGCGTTCTTGACCGCATCTTCGAGTAGCGAGTCGCCGCCGAAAGCTTTGTTCTTAAACGCGTCGCTCAACCACACGCCCAGCGCGCGCAGGAAAATGGTAGCCAGGAACTTGCGCTTGCCGACGCGGACGTAGAGGAGGTTTTTTTGATCGTACTCAAACTCAACCCACGAGCCACGGTACGGAATGATCTTCGCGACGAACATCGCCCCGCGCTTGAAGAAAACGCCGGGACTGCGATGCAGCTGGGAAACGATCACGCGCTCAGTTCCGTTGATGATGAAGGTGCCGTTGTCGGTCATCAGCGGAATTTCGCCGAAGAAGACTTCTTCTTCCTTTATGTCGCGAATCGACTTGATGTTTGTGTCCGGATCCTTGTCGTAAACCGTAAGGCGAATCTTCACCTTGAGCGGCACGCTGTAGCTCATGCCGCGCTCCTGGCACTCTTGCTGATCGTGCTTGTGCTTCAGACCGACGGGCTCGCCGCAATTCGGGCACAGCTCGGGACGAACTGAATTGAACGTGCCGCAGACGTGGCAGAGAGTCTCGCCGGGACGCAGCGGATCGACTTTGATCTTCGCGTCACAATTCTTACAGGCGGCGCGCAGGTATTGCAGCCCCTCGAGGTTGCCGCACTTACACTGCCAGTTGCCGATTTGATACTCGACAAAGTCGAGCGTGGCCGTCTCGCGAAAATCCGAAATCGGAAAGACCGACTGAAACACGGATTGCAGCCCGGTGTTCACGCGTTCTTCCGGCAACAGATCCATCTGCAGGAAACGGTTGTACGAATCACGCTGAATCTCAATCAGGTTCGGAATCGGCACCGCCGTCTTAATTTTGGAAAAGTCCTGCCGCTCAGGCGCCTGACTTGTGCGCCGTCCCAATCCTGTGTTTACTGTTTCGAGAAGATTTGCAGACATGAATGCTCCTGATGATGTGTGCGACGAGTTACAAGTTGAGGGCGCGTCTACTTGCGTGCAAAGACAAGTAATCGCGGCCGGGCGCACAATTACCCGGCCGCTTCAAAAAGTGAAACGCGCTTGCAACTCTGAAAGTTTTTCGGGAGTAACCCGCAGCCCTTCAATACTCCCTTAAGTTAACTGCTCAAGTGCCAGAGGTCAAGCTGCGCTTGTCCTCTGACGGACTTTGTACTTTGATCTTTGGTCTTTGTAAGAGCCTCGACCTTTGTTCCTGAGAACAAAGACCAAAGCACAAAGCTCAAAGACCTCGTTACTTATTTCACTTCAACCGTTGCGCCGGCGTCTGTCAGCTTCTGCTTGATCGTTTCCGCTTCTTCCTTGGACACGCCTTCTTTGACGGCCTTCGGAGCTGCTTCGACCAGGTCTTTCGCTTCCTTCAACCCGAGCGCGGTAACTTCGCGAACAACTTTGATGACATTGATCTTGTTGCCACCGACGGATTGGAGGATGACGTCGAACTCGCTTTTCTCTTCGGCTGCCGCCGCGGCTTCACCGCCGCCTGCCGCCGCCGCCGCTGGTGCTGCTGCCACCGCCGCGGCCGCTGCTGAGACGCCGAAAGTCTCTTCCATTGCTTTGACGAGTTCGGAAGCTTCCAACAACGTCAAGCCTTTGATTTGATCCACAATTGCCTGAATGTCAGCCATGATTTGTTACGTTCTCCTGTATCGCTTTGCGCAAGCCTTCTGAGATTTCAGATTTGAGATCTCAGATCAAAATCAGCCTGCTTATCTCTGCGGCAGCCATCCCGGCTGCATCGCCGCGACTTTTGCCTTCCCTGGCCGTCCACTGACAATTAGCGACGACCGTAAAAGTATTTTGCGTGGCACAGACTTTAGTCTGTGGTTTCAAGATCAAAGACCAGCCCTGAATCACAGACTGAAGTCTGTGCCACTTCGAATTTCTTACGCGCCCGCAGCTTCTTTCTGCGCGCGCACCTGATCCATGACGATCGCCAGATTGCGCGGCACCGCCTGAATCACCGTCACCAATCTCTGCGCTTGCGCATTGATGAGGAACAGCATCTTAGAAACAAGTTCCTCGCGCGACGGCAGACTGGCGATTGCTTCGACCTGTTTCAGCTCGACGACCTTGCCTTCGACCAGGCCGACTTTGAAACTGAAAATCTCAGCATTCGCCTTCGTAAACTTTGAAATCGCTTTCGACAAGCCAACCGGATCAGTCGTGCTAATGGCCACCGCGGTCACACCCTTGAACTCATCAGCGAGTGGCTCGAGCGGTGTTCCCGCCGCCGCCTTGCGCGCCAAAGTGTTCTTGACGACCGAATAATCAACGCCTGCTTCGCGCAGTTGCCGTCGCAACTCCTGGTCCTTCGCGACCGTCATGTTCTTGAAACTGACGAGCATCGCCGCATTGGCGTTCTTAAACTGTTCGATCAGCGCTTCGAGATCTTTTTGCTTTTGTTCTCTGGTCTTCATCGCTACTCCTTATCTCGCAAACGCGGTTTCATCGAGCAGAATCCCGGGACTCATCGTCGCCGCCAGATTTACCTTCTTCATGTACTTGCCCTTGGCCGTCGATGGTTTGGCCTTCGCCACCGCATCGATCAGCGCGCGCGTATTCTCGACGAGCTTGTTTTCGTCGAATGAAACCTTTCCGACGCCGGTGTGAATCACGCCGGTTTTATCGACGCGATACTCAACCTTGCCGGCTTTAGTTTCTTTGACCGCAGTCTTGACGTCGGGCGTGACCGTCCCCGTTTTCGGATTGGGCATCAGACCGCGCGGGCCGAGCACTTTTCCGAGACCGCCGACAAAACGCATCATGTCGGGCGTCGCGATCACTGCGTCGAAATCCAGCCAGCCGCCTTTGATCCTGGTAACCAGGTCTTCGCCGCCGACAAAGTCCGCGCCGGCTTCTTCAGCCTCGCGAATCTTGTCGCCCTGGGCAATGACCACCACAGTTTTTGTTTTGCCTAAACCGTGCGGCAAAACGATCGTACCGCGCACCAGTTGGTCCGCCTTACGTGGATCGACGCCCAGCCAAATCGTCAGTTCAACCGTTTCATCAAATTTGGCGAACGCGATCTCTTTGAGTTTCTTGACCGCGTCATCGAGAGTGTACTTGCGCCCTTCCTCGATCTTTTCTGCGGCGGCGCGGTATTTCTTTCCGTGCTTCTTCATTTCTTTTCCTCGAGGTGCAAACGAGATTTTAGATTTGCGATTTTAGATCTGCGATTTACAAACCCGCATCGCTTTCAAATCTCTCCCTCTTCAGTCGATTGCTTTTCAAATCGGCAATCGAAAATTAAAAATCAAAAATTCATTCAATCGTCAGCCCCATCTGCCGCGCGGTTCCCTCGATGGTGCGCATCGCACTCTCGAGACTCGTCGTGTTCAGATCAGGCATCTTGGTTTTCGCGATCTCTTCAACCTTAGCGCGCGAAATCTTTCCGACCTTTTCCTTCTTGGGATTACCCGCGCCCTTGCTTATCCCCGCAGCTTTCTTCAACAAGTCCGCCGCCGGCGGTGTTTTTGTTTCAAATGTGAACGAGCGGTCGGCATAGACGGTGATCACCACCGGAATCTTCATGTCCGGATCCATCTGTGCGGTCTTGGCGTTGAACGCTTTGCAGAATTCCATGATGTTCACGCCGTGCTGTCCCAGGGCCGGACCGATGGGTGGCGCCGGATTGGCCTTGCCCGCCGGAACCTGCAACTTGATGTAACCTGAAATCTTCTTTGCCATTATTCCTCTTCCGTAAACTTCACCTTTTCAACATCAAGGAACCGTAATTCGACGGGCTGAGGTCGGCCGAAAATCGAGACCTTCACTTTCAAAACTCCCTTGTGCTCATCAACCTCTTCGATCCTGCCTTTGAAAGCCTGGAACGGGCCCACTTTGATGCGTACAACCTCGCCCACCGAATAAGAGAACTTCGGATTCATTCTTCTTCGGTAAACGTCACCTTCTCGACATCCAGAAAATTCAACTCGACCGGAGTCGAACGCCCGAAGATTGTGACGGTGACCTTTAACGTGGACTTCTCTTCGTTAACCTCTTCAACCTTGCCGGTGAAGCTCTGGAACGGGCCAGACTTGATCCGCACCGTTTCCCCCGCCGCATACGAGAATTTCGGCTTCGGCTTCTCAGCCGCGGCCGCCTGCTGATTCACAATTTGGTCGACTTCCTCGACCGTCAGAGGCGTCGGATGCTGACCGCCCACAAATCCAGTAACTTTTGGTGTCGATCGAATTGTGTGAAACACATCGTCGGGAATGTGACCCTTCTCGTCGCAATCGATCTCCACCAGCACATAGCCCGGATAGAACATGCGCGACGATTCGATGCGCTTATTACCGCGCATTTCCACGACTGTTTCAGTCGGCACCAACACCTGACTAATAGCGGTTTCCAGAGGCGTGCCCGCAACACGAGCTTTCAGGCTTTCGCAAACCTTCTTTTCGTGTCCGGAATATGTATGAAGAATAAACCACTGCTTCATAAACTTGTTTTCAGCCTCCCAGCCACCCACGCAAGTGATCGATCAGATACGCCCACACGCGATCGACGGCAAACAGATAAAGTGCGAAGAAAACCACGGCCACCAAAGTAATGAGCGTCGAGTTCTTGACCAAAGTGGCGCCCGGCCAGGAAACCCGGCGCATTTCCGCGCGCGTGTCATGCAAAAACTGCTGAATGCGCGCGAAGAGTCCCGCTCCCGCGGTTGTCTTCCTGGGACGGCGATCGCCGCCGCCGCCGGATGACGGCCGAGTACCAGTGCTGATTTTCGCGGGCGGCGCGCCGGAAGGGACGTCCGATGTCTCTTCGACGGCCTCGGATTCAATGACGTCGTCGTCGCTCACAGTTACTTTTCCAAACTCCTTAGCCACTTCGTTTTCGCGATTCAACTGGCAGGGGTACCAGGATTCGAACCCGGACTTTCGGTTTTGGAGACCGACGTGCTAGCCGTTGACACTATACCCCTGTCCACATTGTCGATTTCCGATTTTGGATTGCCGATTGTTTTGGTCCAAAGACTTATGTAAATCGGCAATTGGCAATCGCCAATCGGCAATGTCACTTCGTTTCCTTATGCGATGTGTGCTTACGGCAACGCCGGCAGAACTTGCTGAATTCCAGACGCTCAGTCGTCGTCTTCTTGTTCTTGGTCGTTACGTAATTGCGACTCTTGCAATCACTGCACTGCAACACAATATTGTCACGCGGCATAGCCTATTTCCGATTTCCGATTGCCGATTTCCGATCTCAACTAACGCCAGCCGCCAATCGGCAATCAACAATTGGCAATCGGCAATGTCTTACTCCACGACTTCCGCTACCGTGCCCGCACCCACCGTGCGGCCACCTTCACGAATCGCGAAGCGTAAGCCCTTCTCCATCGCGATCGGCG
>DATNEI010000149.1:0-13343 GCA_035606795.1 Pyrinomonadaceae bacterium | reverse complement strand
GAACAAACTCAAGACGTTGAGACATGATTGAAACCTCTTTCCAAGGCATCGCTCTACCTCCTCAGGAGGCCAAAGCTAAACCTTGATCGATCTGTAAACCATGTCTCCGAACACCCGTAAACTATCTGTTCAGTCTATACATGGCGCGCGTCAACCCTGGGCTGAAGGTAGCAAACGCCTTCGGCGTTTAATGCACGAGCCGTTGATTACTCAAGTATGTCATTCCCCTTAAAAGGGTTGGCTAAATTCAATCGACGCGTAGCGTCGCGATGATTTTAGCCCGGCCCTTCAGGGCCGGGATGAGATCACCCACGTTCGCGCCTCGCGTAGCGGACGCGATGAGTCCAGGAGAAGGTTCTTGCCAGTCGTCGCTACGCGACGGGTAATTGTTGTTGCGCCCGTCACCCGGTCTTAAAAGACCGGGCTAAAATCATCACGACGCTACGCGTCGCTTTTTCTAAGGCACTTTTGCAGCAAAGCAGCCCTGCGCTGTTAGTTAGTGAACGCCTTCGGCGTTGAGAGATCTGGTAAAACCTTTCGCCCTAATACTCGTACTAGCTCACATCAAATGCCTTCGGAGGTCACCTCAAATGAAACGAATCGCAACGGTTGCGCTCTTTCTCTTGGCTCTTACCGCTTTGCCCTTAGCCGCGTCTGCTCAGGATGACCGCGCTGCTGACCGCGCTGCTATCAAGGCCCATATTGAAAGCATCTTTCAGGCGTTCATCAACAAGGACAATGCGGCGCTGCGCGCGACGCATGCTGAGAACTGGCTGGGTTATCTCGGAGAAGGCCGCCAGATGATCAAAGGCATTGGCCCGTACATGGATTGGAACACGCAGGATCCCAAACAACCGTATGGCATGAAGAGCTTCACATTTCGCGAGTTCGATATGATCTTCAAAGGCGACGCCGCCTTTGTCTGCTTCGTAGCGGATGTTGATTCAAATACGGCGAATGGTCCGGCTCGGCGAGTGCTGCGCATTTGCGACTTCTACACGAAAGACAACGGCAAGTGGATTCAAAGCGGCAGCTACACGGCGGCGCATCCGGAATCGCCGGAAGTGCAGACGGCCGTGCCGCGACAACTTGGTGATCAGATGAAGCAGCGTTTGCTGGCTGCGCGCGAAGCTTTGTGGCGGGCTTTCTTTGCGGGTGACCGAGCGTCACTGGAAAAAGCGCTGCCCGCGGAAACGATCGCCATTGAAGCGGGCGACAACACATGGTCAAACCGTGAAAAAGTTCTTGCCGATTCGACCGAATTCGCCAAAGGTGGCGGCAAACTAATCAAGCTGGAGTTTCCGAACACTGAGATCCAGATGTATGGCTCAACCGCTGTGCTCTATTCAAACTATTCGTACGAATTGGAAGTCGGAGGCCAGCGGGTAAACCGCGCAGGCCGCGTTACCGAAGTCTTCGTATTCCGCAACGGCCAATGGGTCAATCCCGGTTGGCACATGGATAGTGGTAAGTAAGTAACAAGAGCAAAGATAGCGAGTAATTCATCAACTCGATAGACACTTACTCGTAATTGCTCGGCATTGTGGGTCAAAGTTGCCGCCAACCAGGATCACTACTTCGGACTTGGTCCAGGTAAACCATCATATCCACATAAAGACTAGACTGTGCTCAGATGATTCGGCAACACCTTGACTTCTCACGTCGCCAGACGTATTAACGCCTCGCGGCTTTCAACCCTTAATCCCTTTCCCAACAATTTCAAGCCGCATCGTTTCCCGATCCTTAGTCTGGTGGCCGTTCCAAGAAACATTTGCCGGAACCTGCGGCTGTCTGCTCAATCGCTCTCAATCAGTGTGGATAAATTTTTAAATGACGATCCCTCGCATTTCACGCTGCTAAGAAGGAGACCAAGATGACGCATTTGAAACCCGACATTCCTAGACCCCCCGTAACCATCCTGCCACCTGATATCTCATTCCAGATGACTCCGTGTCTTGGACCGTTGGCAGAAACCGTAAGAAGCACCCTGCAACGGACGATGACAAACGCGATGAGAGATCTCGGTTGGCCCGTAGATATCTATCTTAGTTGTGTTGGTTCCTCGGAACGGATAGGAGTTTGGTTTAGTGCCGTTCCTTTTGACGATCTGCAGTCCCGCGCCAACGATGTAACGCTCATCAACCTGCTGGCTCCAGGTGAAACGTTCGCGATGCACATCGATGCCAACTTCATTCGACGATTGGTCTTGAGTTTATGGCGAAAATCGCCTAAGCGAAGAGGAGGTGACGGCGCTCCCGATCAAAACGGACCAACTCATCTCACCGACTTCTCGTATAACATCGGTGCGGCAAATCGCATAACGACGAACATTAAAGGCTTTGACGAAAGGCCATGGCCGGATGCGGACTTTACTTTGAACATCGCTGATATGCTGTCGACATCCGGGGGACGGCTGCGAATCCAAAGTGTGCAGAGCCTTGATGTAGATTGGTCAATCCTCGATTTGCTCACATTGCTTAGTTGGCTCGCGGGATTGTCTCTCCCTACCCTCCTGCCGCTCGGTGCGATTTTTCTGAGCGAGCGGATATATATCGGCAGCCAGGATACGCCCGACGTGGGAGGTGGCGTCGGTCAAATAATTGGCGGACTGGTACCGCGCAGGATTGTACTTCCCCCGTTCCAATTGCCGGGGACTAGTTTAATTCGTTACGCGGACTTCGTCCCTGATTACAGCCGGCTGGAAATAACCGGGCCTGCAGGCGTTACGATAGGAGGAACATACGATCTGATCGAAAGACAGCCGCTCGTCGCAATTTTTGGACCCACTGAGATATTCGTCTATCGGGTGGGGTCGGAGCCGCTCTCGATAGTGCGCGATTTCCGTTGGTCAGCCGGTAATATGCAGCCCCCCGTCACAGCCACATGGACCACTAGCGGCACCATCGCAGAAGTGAGTGGAAACACCGCGACTCTGAGTTTCGAAATTTCCGATTTGGATCCGGGGCAAGAGTTTGATGTGTGGGCCGCAGTCGAAGCGACAGACAGCACGGGGCGCCGAGCATGGCAAAGCCAAACCGTCCGCATCCGAGCGCGTGGGCGAACTTGATCGCCCGACAAATAGACCCGACGATGCTTGAGCAACACGCCTTTGCGGACAGGAGTACCTCAAGCGTTAGCGAGGGGGCAGACGGCCGACTAAAGTTGGTACTCTGACACCTGTGGCAAAACCAGCACTACGAAGCCAATCCTTAGATTGTAAAAAGTTGTGAACTTCCGCCCGAAGAGGACGCACTCCCGCCCGTTTCGAAACCTCAGCGTTTGCGCGATCGTAACCACAGGGCGATAATTCTGGTTCCCGGCATCAGCTGCGACATCACAATAAAGAGTTACAGTCGATCATGAAGGCATTTTTCCCTAAGGCCGCCGTTCTCGCCGCCTTGTCCATTCTGACATTCACGGGTTGCATGAACAGAGCTGCACCCGCGGGATTCGACCGTCCACCCGCGCCAGTCACGGTGGCTGAAGCAGCGATGCAGGATGTCCCCGTCTATCTCGATGCCATCGGAAAAACCGTTGCGCGCGAAACCGTGGCGATCCAGCCGCAAGTTTCCGGACGCATCGTCAAGATTCATTTCACTGACGGCGCGAATGTGAGGAAGGGCGACATGCTCTTCACCATCGATACGCGTCCGTTTGAAGCGTCTGTCAGACAAGCTCAAGCCCAGGTGGCAAAAGACGTCGCTGTGAAGAAGCAGGCTGAGGCGAATCAGAACAAAGATCTGGCGACGGCTAAATGGGACGCGCTGCAAGTTAACCGTTATGCCAAGCTGGTCGAGGCTGGTGTGGTTCCGCGTGAACAGTACGAGCAGCTCGCTGCGGCTGCGGACTCGTCAAAAGCTGCGGTTGAAGCTGATAAGGCCGCGGTGCACAGCGCGGACGAATCGATTAAGGCCGACAACGAGGCAGTCGAGAAAGCAAAAGTTGATCTCAGCTATTGCTACATTCGCTCGCCCATCGATGGGCGCGCGGGTCAACGGCTGGTCGACATCGGAAACGTGGTTAATCCGGGCAGCGCCGGCGGCAACAACGCACCCAGCAACTCTACCGCGAGCGGGCCGCCGAGTAACGCGCTGCTGGTGATTGAGCGCCTCGATCCGATCTACGCAGACTTTACTATTTCGCAGAACGATCTCGCGCGCGTGCAAGCGGAGATGCACGCCGGCACGCTTAAGACCGAAGTGCGCTTGCCGGAGACTGATGTGATGGTGGCAGGCCAACTGACGTTCCTCGACAGCTCAGTCCAGAACCAAACCGGGCAAGTAAATCTGCGCGCGACAGTTCCCAATTCCGACCGGCAATTCTGGCCCGGACGTTTTGTAAATATCCGTTTGGTGCTGAACACGATTCGCGGCGCCGTATTGGTGCCGGCGACGGCTCCGCAAATGTCCGCGAAAGGAAGTTACGTTTACGTCGTAAAGCAGGACAACACGGTGGATCAGCGACAAGTCACTCTGGGACAACGACAAGGCGATCTAGTCGTGATTGAAACCGGAGTGCAACCCGGCGAACGCGTCGTGACGCAGGGCCAGGTCGGCGTTACGCCCGGCGGTAAAGTCCGCGTCGAAACTCCAAACAACAATCAGGGAACTCCCAATCAGGGAAATAATGGGACGAAGTAATGAATCTCTCTGAGCCATTCATTCGGCGTCCCGTCATGACCGCCGTGCTCACCTTATCGGTGATTCTGTTCGGCGGACTCGCTTACTGGCAGCTGCCCGTCAACGATCTCCCGTCCGTCGATTATCCGGTAATCCAGGTCACCGTCGGTTATCCGGGCGCGAGCCCCGATACCATCGCCAACAATATCGCTACGCCGCTCGAACGGCAGTTCATGCAGATTAACGGCCTCGAAGTTGTTACTTCGAAGAGCACGCAGGGCGTAGCCACGTTCACGCTGCAGTTCGACCTCGACAAGAACATCGATGCTGCTGCCACCGACGTGCAGACGGCGATCTCGCAGGCGTCGGGCGCGCTGCCGGCTGACCTGCCTTCGCCGCCGACTTATTCAAAGAGCAACCCGAACGACCAACCGATCATGTACATCGCGCTCACCAGCGATTCGGTCACGCCGGGACAACTCTACGATTACGCCAGCACCCAGGTGGGCCAGCGCATCAGCATTCTTCCCGGCGTCTCGCGCGTGAACGTCTTTGGCACGAAGTCGGCGATTCGCATCAAGGCCAATCCCGCCGCGATGTGGGCGCGGGGAATTTCGGTCGACGATCTCAGCAACGCGATTAAGAGTGGCAGCAGCTACACCGGCGCGGGCCAGTTGGATAGCAGCTCCGGCACTGCGATTCTGCGTCCGCAAGGACAACTCGAAAGCGCCGAGCAGTACAGCAACCTCATTATCGGCGGCACTGGAAACGCGCCGGTTTATTTGCGCGATGTCGCGACGGTCAAAGACTCAGTTCAGGACGAGCGCATCAACATGCGTTTCTGGGTCCGCGGGTACGAAATCCCTTCAGCGACGGTCATCGTCGCCGTAAATCGCCGGGCCGGCGCCAACGCGGTCGAAGTTTCGAAGAGTATTCGCCAAACGCTGCCGATGATTAGCGCAGAGCTGCCGGGCTCGATTCGCGTCACTCCGATTTACGATCGTTCCTTGAGCATCGTGCACTCAGTAGTCGATGTCGAGACAACGCTGGTGATTGCGTTCGTTCTCGTCGTCATTGTCATCTTCGCTTTTCTCGGTCGCGCCACTGACACGCTGATTCCCACGGTCGCCCTGCCTCTCTCGTTGCTGATTACTTTCGTGGCAATGCGGATGCTGGGCTACAGCCTCGACAATCTGTCGTTGATGGCGCTGACGCTGGCGATTGGATTTCTGGTTGACGATGCAATTGTGTTCCTCGAAAACACCGTGCGCCGGATGGAACGCGGCGAACAACCCTTCGAAGCGGCCATCAGCAGCGCCAAAGAGATCAGCTTCACCATCATGTCGATGACGATTTCACTCGCGGCAGTGTTCATTCCGCTGGTCTTCATGACCGGATTGGTGGGCCGCATCTTCCGCGAGTTCGCCATCACCATCGTCATTGCCATCTTTGCTTCCGGTTTAGTGTCACTAACGCTGACGCCGTTGATGTGCGCGCGCCTTCTCAAGCCGCGTGGCGAGGGCGCGAAGAAAAACTGGGTTGAGCGCGTCATCGGCGGAATTGAAAAGCGCGTGCTGGGTTTGTACGGCGGCTCGCTCTGGTGGTTCCTGCGACATCGCTGGATTTCAGCGATGATTTGGGTGCTATGTCTCGCGGGAACGGTCGTGCTTTTCATCCTCGTGCCAAAAGCTTTTCTCCCGCCCGGCGACAGCAGTGTGATCTTCGGCGCGTTCATCGCGCGCGAAGGCTCGTCGCCCGATCAGATGAAAGCCCTACAGGATCGCGTCGACCAAACTCTGCATCAGGATCCAAACGTGATCACGGATTTCACTCTCACGGGCGCCACCGGGTTTCTTTCAGCGAATCAGGGGATCACTTTTACTTTTATTCGTCCGCCGGAACAGCGCCCCCCGATCCAGGCAGTCGCCGGCCAGATGATGGGTAAGCTCAATCAGATTCCCGGTGTCTTTACTTTCCTGCAGCCGTTTCCGGTTTTGGAAATCAGCACCGGTGTGACGGCGCGGCAACAAGGCCAATACGCCTACGCCGTCTCAGGCGTGAATGGTCCTGAAGTGTACGAGGTCGGAGAGAAGCTTCTGGCCCGCATGTTTCAGTATCCCGGCTTTCAGTCGGTCTCGTCGGATTACTTTGCGCACACTCCCAATCTCGACATCGAGCTGCGTCGCGACCAGGCGAAGACGTACGGAGTTTCAGAGGCGCGGATCCTTTCCCTGTTGCGGAACGCTTATTCGCAGAACTATGTCTACCTGGTCAAGAAACCGCAGGATCAGTATCAGGTGATTCTGGAGATGGAGGATTCCGCGCGCGCGAACCCGGAAGACCTTTCCAAACTCTACATTCGATCCGACAACGGTCAGCGACTTGTGCCGCTGGGCGAGTTGGTCACCTGGAAACAGACGCTCGGGCCCCAGGCCGTGAATCACTTGAATCAATTCACCAGCATGACGCTCTTCTTCAATCTGAAGCCGGGTGTGGCGCTGGGCGATGCTACTAATTTCATTCAGAAATCAGCGGCCGAAATCGTTCCATCTACCGTGCGCGGCGAGCTGCAAGGCGAGGCGCAAACCTTCAGCAAAACTGTCACCAGCATGACAATCCTCATGGGCCTGGCAGTGTTCGTGATGTATGTGATTCTGGCGATTCTTTACGAGAGTTACGTGCACCCCCTGACGGTGCTGTCGACTTTGCCGACGGCTTTGGTGGGCGGTCTGTTTACGCTCTTTGTCTTCGGACAGGAAGCATCGCTCTACGCGTTCGTCGGCATGTTCATGCTCATGGGCATCGTGAAAAAGAACGGCATCATGATTGTAGACTTTGCGCGCGCGCGTGTTGATGCGGGCGAGTCCGCCGACAAAGCGATTCACGATGCGAGCATGGATCGATTTCGTCCGATCTTAATGACCACTCTGGCCGCGGTGTTTGGCGCGATGCCGATCGCGCTCGGATACGGCGCTGACGGATCATCGAGACGGCCTCTGGGTTTGGTCGTGGTGGGCGGCCTGGTGGTCTCGCAATTCATCACGCTCTTCATCACGCCGGTGATTTATCTCTACCTCGAACAATTCCAGGAGAAGGTTTTGGATCGCAGCAAGTTCTTTGGCGCCCGCCATCACGAACATCGACCCGTGACCAGCCCAGACGAGACAGATGCGCTGCCGCAAAGTAGTGAATAAGCGAGTTCGACACGAATCCAGAAGTAAATTGTAATTACAACTTGATGAACCTCGTCGAAAGATCGGTTATTGAATAGCCGGGAGGTAAATTCATGTTGGAAAGTCAAACGGCATTTTCGAGTTTTTCAGTTAACGATCTCGAAAAAGCGAAGGAGTTCTACGGCCGAACCCTGGGACTGAAAGTTTCTACGTCTGAGATGGGGCTCGAGATTCATCCGGGTGACACGGACGTCTTCATCTATCCCAAACCGAATCACAAACCGGCAAGCTTTACCGTCCTCAATTTTGTCGTCGACGACATTGAAAAGACGGTAGACAAACTCAAAAAGGACGGGGTCCAGTTTGAGAAGTATGAAGGGGAAATTAAGACAGACGAAAAAGGGATTCATCACAACGGTGGCCCGGCCATCGCCTGGTTCAAAGATCCGGCAGGCAATATTCTGTCTGTGCTTGAGAAGCAATAGCTGCTAACGAGTGGTGCGGAGCCGCATCCATGGGCAATCGCCACTGGACTAAGGTATCTGACAACTTCGAATTGCCTGGAAAGCCTGGCTGGCGGACTCTCTCGTCCGCGAAGCGGACGAAATGCGAATCGCCCAGTCCCGATGCATCGGGACTGGGTAGGCGTCAACCAAATAGATCCTAGCCTGCGCAGCGGGCGACAGAATCTTACGGAACCGCGAACGATAGTGAGCGGGATAATCACTCGCTTTCAGTTGTAGTCGAATCCTTAACCCGCTTGCTACCGCAAGCGGTTCTGTATCTGTCGTCCGTTTCACGGACTTGCGATCCCATTCTGGCTTTGATCCCAGCGCTGAAGCGCTGGGTTATTTTCACACCGTCCGCTAGCGCGGACGACGTGCCACATCCATTCTTTGGGCAAAGCAACAACTTCCGATTCGGGCTCGTGCCCGATCTCAGGATTGCGGAAGATTTTCCCGTCGAGTAACCTGCACGGCGATGCCAGCCTCGTCTCCTCTGACAGAATTTGGTCAGCACGCCATTCGATCGGCGGAGGTCAGTGACGCGGATGCCCTGGCTCGTCTGCGCTATGCTCTGCGCGCGAGCACTGGTCGCGCGACTGAGCCCGAAGCAGACTTCATCAATCGCTGCTCGGTTTGGATGAGAGACCATCTCGAAAACGACGCTTGGTATTGCTGGGTCGCGGAAGGTAACGAGCACTTGATCGGCGCAGTATGGCTGCAACTCGTCGAAAAGATTCCCAATCCGCGCGCCGAAGCTGAACAGCACGGCTACATCACTAATTTCTACGTACAGGAAGCAGCGCGCGGCCAGGGAATCGGATCGCAACTTCTGCGCGCGGCGCTTGATTGGTGTCAGGCGCGGGACGTGCACGCTGTGATTCTCTGGCCCACCGAGCGTAGTCGAAGTCTGTACGAACGCCACGGCTTTTCAGTGCGCGACGACATAATGGAATTGATAATGAAGCCGCCACCCTAAACTCGTAAATACTAATGGCTTAGTTGCCTTTGCGCCTTAGGGCACTTCTTCCCGCCTTTGCGAGAAATAATTGTGCCCGTTAGATTTCACGAAAAGCCGCAGAGTGAAGCGTAAGACGAAAGAAACTAAATCTAATTGGGCTGTTACTCGTAAATTCTTTCTATGACCATTTCAAGACGCAGATTCATCGAGTTGGCATCAGCATTCGGCGCGACGCTTGCTCTTCGCTCGCGCTTCGTCCGTGCAAGCACGGTCAGCTGGACTGAGCGGCGTGATCTTTTTCCCGAAGGCGTCGCTTCGGGTGATCCGCACAGTGACAGCGTAATCCTATGGACCCGCCGGCCGCCCATTGCCGGCAGTGAAGCGCACAACCTCACACTCGAAGTTGCTGAGGACGCGAACTTCACGCGAGTCGTCGCCCACGCAATCACAAACGTTTCGGCGAAAACCGACTGGACCAGTCGCGTACTGGCCGCCGGTCTCAAACCGCGCACTCTCTATTGGTATCGCTTTACAGACGAGCACGGATTTGGCAGTCGCGTCGGCCGCACGATCACGGCGCCTTCCGCGACAGACACTCGCGCGGTGAACTTTTCGTTTGTAAGTTGCCAGATGATCCCGGCCGGCGCGTGCAATGCTTACCGGCGCATGATTTGGGAAGACGAGCAGAAGCCATTCGCCGATCAGCTTGGTTTCGTGCTGCATCTCGGTGACTTTGTTTATGAAGTCGTCTGGTACCCGGAAGACCGCGCGCAGTATTACGCGCGAAAATTGCGCGACGTCGTTCGTTATCCGACGGGCGAAAAGATTGGGGCCTTTCACGTGCCCACGACGTTGGCAGACTATCGCGCGCTCTATCGCGGCTATCTCTCCGATCCCGATCTGCAGGAGGCCCGAGCTCGCTGGCCATTTGTCTGCATGTGGGACAACCACGAATTCTCCTGGAAAGGCTGGCAGAGCCAGCAGGACTTCTCCGGCGTGCGGCCCGCGCAGACACGCAAGGTGGCCGCGAATCAGGCATGGTTTGAATATCAACCGGCACGCGTCATCAAGCCGAATCCTGATCTGAATATCTTTGAAGCTCCGCCGGTCAATGATGCGCCGCTTACTAAGCTCGACGATCATGGCTTGGGAATCGAAGCCGGTAACCTTGCCGCAATTAACAGCCTCAAGCTTTATCGCACGCTGAACTTCGGGAAGAACGTTGAGTTGATTCTGACCGACAACCGATCCTATAGATCCGAACCCGTCATGCAACGCCCGGAAGCCGCCGCTTTTCAGTCAGAAAATCATCCTTACGCTGTCCCAGAGAATGCGGTAAAGATTCTCGACGCCGGCCGCGCTTATAACGGTGGGAAGCCACCTGAGACAATTAGGTTCAACGGCCGCGACCTTCCCAACTTTCGCAAAGATTCTATGCCCCAATCGATGCTCGGTCGCGAGCAGAAAGTTTGGTTCAAGCAGAGACTGCGTGCGTCGCGAGCGAACTGGAAGGTTTGGGGCAACTCGATCGGCATGATCGATTGGCGGCTCGATTATCAGAATCTGCCGGATGGTGTGGGAACGAAATGGCCGGACGAAGATTACGGCGTCATGACGACAGAGGACTGGGCCGGATATCGATCCGAGCGCGCAGAGATTTTGAGTTTCATTCGCCGGAACGCAATCACCGGCGTCGCTGCCGTCTGCGGCGATCGGCACGCGTTTGAAGCGGGAGTGGTGTCTGCATCGCTGCGGCCGGAAGCGTTCGATCCAGTCATCGCAGAATTCATCACGGCATCGATTTCCGCGCCTGGTTTGTTCGAGGGGGCTGAATATAATGTCCCGAAGGATCACCCCTTGCGCGCGGTTTATCTCTACAACCCGCCGAATGGCGAGGCGGTTCAGCCGGCGTTCAACTTTTCGATGATGCATGGAGTGCGTGCCAGTCTCGCCCTGCAAACAAGCGGTGATGTCCAGCAAGCACTAAGCGAACAGAATCCGGAACTCGCGCCGCAGCTTTCTTTTATTGATGTGAGTGCGCACGGATATTCGGTGGTGCGGGCTGAGCGTGATCATCTCGAAGTCGAATTCGTTTGCATTCCTCGACCCTTACAGAGGAGCTCAAACGTCGATGGCGGGCCGTTGACATACCGCGTCACGCATCGTGTGGATCGATGGCTGCCTAAAGGCCGTCCCAAAGTGAGAAGGACAAATGTTAAAGGGACCTTGCCGCTGGTCACGTAGACTGCGGAAGGTCCCTACAGCTGCTCGCCGGTGAAGCGCGCACTCGTTTAGCTTAAATAATGACGGTGCGCGACGTGCGCATGCGATCGGTTCCGAGCTTATGCCTCACCAGAGCTTCAACATTCAACGGCACACCCTCGCTCTTCGCTTTGCGGATAAAGTCGCCATCAATTTTGAAGATGCGCAGTTTCACGACGTCTTCGACTTTCAGATCAGTTAGACCTTCATTGCGCACTTCCGCCAGAAACTCCGGTGTGACTTTGAAGATGCTCATCTTCACGAGGCCTTCGAATGATTGGTCTCTAAATCCCATCTCGTTCGCGCGCCGGACAAAATCCGCATTAATCTTGAAGATGCGCGCTTTGACGAGGTCATCGAAGGTCAAGTTCGGGAAGCCAGTTGCTTTCATCTCGCGCATGAACGAGGAGTCAACCTTGAAAATTGCGGCTTTGTAAAGATCGCCGACGTCAAGCTTTCCAAAATTCGCCGACAACAGGTCATCGGCCAAGGCCGTGGTCACGTTCAGCGACGCCGCCGTAAACAGGCGCTCTTCAACGGGACGCTGGTCCTTCCATTCGGAGTCGCCCTTCTCAAGATCAAAGCCGCGGCTCTTCATCGCCGCCAGAAAAGCCATATTCGGGGTGAAACGAAACGTCCCGCTTCCCTTCCCGTTTTGAAAGGTGCCTTCTGCATCGATCGTACCGGCTTCACGTGCCAGTCTGAAGGTGAGCGCCCCGCCGTTTTGCACTTGCTCTTTCGTCAGGCCCACTTCCGAGAACTCAAACATGTGGCCGTTGCTGGACGTGTGGCGCCCATCCTCGCTGCGCCGCTCAAAATTCAGGTAGACTTTCGAGCTGTCCTTACTGATTTGACCCTGCCATTCACCCGTGAGGGTGTTCTGCGCGGCAACATTCGAACAGGCGACGACGGCGATAAACGCCAGACTCAAAACGAAAAGTGTCGATATTTTCCTCGTCATAAGCGCTCTCCTGTGGAAATTTTGATTGGAACAGACTCCGACGTGCGAAATACAATCTGTTCCACGCGCGGCAAAAGTCTCGGTTCCGAAACTTCTCAGATCGTTAACCGAATTTTCGAACATGAAGGCCCTCCCGCACAGGGCCCTCCTGGTAAGCCCGCCACCTGTTACCACTACTTCGGAAGCAGATTGCATTCGTTCGGCATGAAGCCGCCGCCCAAAAAGTTTGCGCCCACAACTATCGGCTGGTCGGACGTAACTTGGAGTGAGAACGCAACGTTTGGAGCCGGATCCGGAGCGCCGTTCGGAATTGGCCAAGCCAGGTGCCTGGTAGCATGTGTTGCTAAGGCAACCGTATTCGTTCCTGTTTCGCCGGGATAAGGCGTCGCGGGCGCGGATCCTGGAATCGTGACGCCAACCAGGTTGGCGCCACCGATGTCAAAGAAGTTGACGCCAACATTCGCAGTCGTACCGCTGCCATTGAAAATATAAAGATGGGACAGCGTGTTATTTGCGCCGTTTGCCATGTGCGCCGGGGTGCAGACCCAGACATATGGCGGTCCGCCCGATGAGGTTCCGGGATCGCCTTTTGGCCCGGGGTCGCCTTTTGGCCCAGGATCGCCTTGCGGTCCTGGAGGTCCTTGTGGACCAGTAATGTTCCACTCCACCCGCGTTTCATTGTTGTGACATGCAGTGCTGGCATCCACCAAACGCATCATGCCGTTTCCGGGATTGACGCACGCTTCCAATGTGGTTGGACTGCTGGCAGCGTGTAAAGCGATCGGCAGGACAACCGCAACTGCGAGTGTCGCAACGCATGCAATGATACGTCGCCGAGTAAACTTGATAGTCATATGGGGTCTC
>DATNEI010000072.1:0-23295 GCA_035606795.1 Pyrinomonadaceae bacterium | reverse complement strand
CCCGCTGTGTTCAGGCCAAACGATCCTTGTCCCCGAAGTGGCGCTGTCAAAAAACCATTCTGTGGCGGGGTCACCGAACCGGGAATCAGTAAGCCCAAATCAACGAAGTGACGGCCGTTCAGCGGTATTTCCTGAACGGTGCGTTGATTAATGACCGTACCCACAGAAGTCGTAGCGCTTTCTATCACGGGGGCGTCCGCAGTTACCGTAATGTTTTCGGAAACGTCGCCGACCTCGAGCTGAAAGTTCCGCTGGATTGTCCGGCCGACTTCGATGGCAAAATGCTGCACGAGATCCCGCTTGAACCCTTGCGCTTGCACTTCAATCGTATAAGTTCCGGCGGGCAGCGAGGCGATTGAAAAATTGCCATCCGAATCGGTTTGCGCGGTCCGCTCGACTGACGTCGCTTCGTTTCGCGCCGTAACAGTCGCATTCGGAACAACAGATCCCTTCGGATCCGTGACACTGCCTTGCAAAGTTGCGGTTGATTGGCCGAAAGCGGTGAGTGCCAAAAGCAGAATTACTCCGAAGGCCATCGAGGCGAACTTGATTAATCTCATGTCAAACTCCTCTCGCGTAAAGGAAGGGCGAACCTAAGCCGAACTTCGACTTACGCATCGGCTGACTGCGTAGCTTGGGCGGGACTCCTGCGGGCTAAGCTCTGTTGAGGCAATGGCAGTACCAAAGCGTGTGTACTGCATCTTTGGCTGGTTCTATGAATTCAGCGATGGCAAGGTGTGATTAGACGATCCAAAGTTTTGTAAATCATCCGCCAATTCGGAGACTTGGTGGTTGCACGCAACCGCCCTTGGGCTACAGCTTTAACAGCTGAGCCTGAGCAAAAAAGTTTTGCCAGGAGTTGAGAAGTTTGACCGATAGCGCCGGCACATTCTGAATTGTGAAGTCGGAAATCTTCACGCCCTTTTCCACTTGTTTCCACGTCAACGGCATCGAGACAGTGGCGCCGGCTTTAGCGCGCGCGCTGAACACGGCGGCAATCGTCTTGCCCCGCGCGTTCTGCATCGCGTCAACGTACACCTGCTGTTTCTGACGCTTGGCGAGCGAGCGTTGCACCGTGGCGATCTGCGGAGCCCGTTGAGCTACCTCGGTAGCCAGAGCTTCAGCGATAGCCGCGACCTTTCCGAAAGCCATGTTCGGTTTCAAAGGGATATAAATATGAATGCCGGATGAACCTGAGGTCTTAGGAAACGCCGGCATGCCTAATTCGTCGAGAACTTCTTTGCACACAAGCGCCACTCGCAGAACGTTTTCCCACGGCGCCTGTTTTGGATCGAGATCCAGCATGAAGTAATCGGGCTTGTCGAGATGCTTGATCGTCGAGTGCCATGGGTGTTGTTCGATGTTGCCCTGATTCACAAAATGAAGCATCGAACCAAGTGTGGTGAACACTGCGTAGTTCAGTTCGCGCCCCTCCTGGTTAGTCAAGCGCACAGTCTTGATGAATGCCGGCGCGCTTTCCAAATCCTGCTGGAAAAACATTGGAGCTTTGATGCCGCGGGGATAGCGCTGCAGGATGGCCGGCCGGTCTTTGAGAAACGGCAGAATGAAAGGGCCGATGCGAATGTAATAGCTGAGCAGATCGAACTTGATGAGCTTTTCTTCCGGCCAGTAAACGCGATCGAGACTGGTTAATGAGACGACCTCGCCATCAACGTCCAGCAGCAGATCGCCCTTGGGTTTCTTGAGCGCCAAAAACTCTGCGACCGAAATCGCCCGCCCCTCTTTCTGGCGGGTGACCTTAACGCCGGCCGTCTTTTTCTTTTCCGGCACAGTCTTTCGCGGCATGTCTAAATCTTAGCATCATGTGACGCAGATCACTTTCACCCGCCATAAATTCGACGTCTTCGGGTTTGGCCGCTTGACAACCGGCAATCCCATAGGCCAATAATGAAAATGGTTTTCATAATCAGAATGGCGCCATCGTTCAATTCCATGAGTAAAACAGTCGCAGTAAACGTAATCCTTCTCGCAATCGCCATCACCAGCATTGCCCAAACGTCAGCTCGACGCGGTTCTCTGGACGGAACCATTTATGATTCGCATCATGAGACGATTCGCGGCGCCCAAATCTCCATAGCCTCCGCGACTTTTTCACAGACTCTCTTGACAGACGAGTTTGGCTCGTTCGTCATTTCCCTCCCCGCGGGCAAGTACCTGCTGAGTGCCGCGGGCGAAGGTTTTGCTTCGCAGATTTTGCACCTCCATGTCACTGAGGGCGCGCGCACCTCAATTGAAATCGTTCTTAACGTCGCCGCGCCGGAAGAGTCCGTGACGATTGTCGCTTCCGACGGCGTTGGTTATCAGGCCGAAGCGATCAACTCAGCCACAAAGACACTGACTGCGCTGCGCGACACGCCGCAATCGATCTCGGTGCTCTCGAATGAGCGGCTCAGAGATCAATCAATGACGAGCGTTTCCGATGTTCTCAACTCTGTGCCGGGAGTGACGTCTCATCAGGGTGAAAACAATCGCGACCAGGTAGTTATTCGCGGCGTGAGCAGTAGCGCGGACTTCTTTCTGAATGGAGTACGCGACGATGTTCAATACTATCGCGACCTGTACAACGTGCAGCGCGTGGAAGTTTTGAAAGGACCGAATGCGATGATCTTCGGGCGCGGCGGCGGCGGTGGAGTCATCAATCGTGTCTCCAAAGACCCGCAATCTGCCGCGCTCCGCGAATTAACGATTCAAGGCGGTTCGTTCAGTGATCGCAGGTTTGCCGGTGATATCAACCAACCATTCGGACGCGCAGCGGCACTGCGCATTAACGGGTTGTATGAAGGCGGGGAAAGCTTCCGGCAATTCGTTAATCGCGCTCGCTATGGTATCAATCCGACAGTATCGCTATCACCGAGTCGCGCCACGCACATCACGCTTGGCTATGAACACTTCCATGACAGCCGCACAGCAGATCGTGGCATTCCTTCGTTCCTGGGTCGACCGGCGGATGTGCCGATCGAGACATACTTCGGAAACCCGAACGATGCTTATGCGCGCGCGCGCGTAAACCTTCTTTCCGGAACCCTCGAGCAGCAGCATGGCCGGCTGAATATTCGCAACCGGACGATGTTTGGTGATTACGATCGTGCTTATCAGAACTATGTGCCCGGCGCTGTTAACTCGACGAAAACATTCGTCGCACTCACCGCTTATGACAATTCGACCAAGCGTCAGAATCTCTTTAATCAAACTGACTTCACGTTCTACGTTGCCAACGGCCGTGTCAGGCACATGTTTTTGGTTGGCACTGAGTTTGGCCGTCAGTTGACCGATAATTTTCGGCAAACTGGATTCTTTAATAGCGTTTCGACGACGATCGAAGTGCCCGTCGACAACCCGGTCATCAGCACGCCAGTGAGTTTTCGGCAAAGCGCGACGGATGCAGACAATCACTTGAAAACACATCTGGCCGCGGCTTATGTGCAGGATCAGATTGAAGTCTCCCGGAGATTTCAGTTTGTTGCCGGACTCCGCTTTGACTATTTCGACTTGCAGTTTCACAACAACCGCAACGACGACAATTTGCGGCGGCTGGATCGGCTAATCTCACCGCGATTCGGAGTCGTTTTCAAACCAGCGTCGGCGATTTCCCTGTACGCCACGCATAGTATTTCGTATCTGCCGAGTTCAGGCGATCAATTCTCTTCCCTGACGAGCGTCACCCAACAGGTCAAACCCGAACAGTTCAGAAACTACGAAGCCGGCGCCAAGTGGGACGCGCGGAAGAACCTGAGTCTGACCATGGCGGTCTATCGTCAGGACCGCACCAACACTCGCGCGACCGATCCAAACGATCCGGCGAGGATTCTGCAGACGGGCAAGCAGCGCACTTGTGGTTTTGAAGCGGAAGTTTCCGGCGCGGTCACGCGCGCGTTTTCATTGGCTGGTGGCTACGCCTATCAGGATGCGCGGATTATCAGCGCGACGACGGCGGCGCCCGCGGGCGCGATGGTACCGCTTGTGCCGCGTAACACATTCACGCTGTGGAGCAAATATCAGTTGAGGCCACGGCTGGGGTTCGGACTCGGAGTCGCTCGTCGAACAGGTATGTTCGCGTCGATTGACAACAAAGTAACGTTGCCCGGATACACCAAGGTCGATGTGGCCGTGTACTTCCGCCTGGCTGAAAAGTGGAAGCTGCAGGCACATGTCGATAACCTGCTGAACGGAAAATATTATTTGAACGCCGACGGCAACAACAACATTTCGCCCGGCGCGCCGCGATCTCTTAAGGTGAGGCTAGTTATAACCTTTTAACTCCGCCGTTCCACTGTTGACGCGTGAAACACCAAAGAGCCGTCAACATTGTTCACGCTTCACGAAATGAAGTCCGATTTCGGCCGAATTGGCGCGCTCGTTGATTCTTAGTATTGATATTTAAGCAAGCCTGAACTATTATCCGCGCACCGGGGTGGCTCCTTATAGCTATTGACTGTAGGGGGCCGCGTCGGATCCATGAAGTCCGATGTGTGCGCCCATACGGCTGAAAGGCCCGGGTGCTAGCCGAGTCGCTGGTAATACGTGTAAACGTGACAGCTGGCGAGCTTGGTGGCGATTCATTATGAGCGGCTAAACGCTTACAGTGAGAGCCATTGGCAACCCCCCCGATGCTAGCCTAGGGGGGGTATAAATTCCTCGAGTCAGCCCCGCAGTGGTGCTGCGGCTGCGGGGCTGTTTCCATTTACCTCATGTTCGTCGCCCTGCAATTCCCTTTTGTCGATGTTCGACCCTTCATTCCGGCCGAGACGGGCCGCCTAATATTGCCGGACTGGGCGAATGAGGTCCAGCCTGACATTGATTTCGTGCGCTCGTTCGGTCCTGTGAAACGCCGCCTCCGGGGAGGGATTATCGAATGGCCTGGGGAGGAAATGTACTGCCGCGCGCTTCGCGCCCTGCGCTTCGTCGACTCGGCCCCGAAACTCCCAGCTGACATGACCGGCGGCGTCGCCGGGACACGACAACGCATCGCGTTCAGGCGATTTCTCGCGGATGGTGCCGCCTCAGCTCGATTCGAAATTGGGTTCGCGTACCGGACAACACAACAAAAGGAGGTACGCCTGAGAAGCAAGGACTTCATCGCGCTCGTGCGTTTCGTCCTGAGCCAGAACGTCGTGGTTCACCACGAAGATTCCCAGAAATCTTGCACGCTCGCAGAGGCGAGCCAGTTTCTAGCGAAACACTACTTGCGGTCGTCGCAAAGCCTGAAGGCGCCACCCCCGGAGGATTGGTGGGTTGCTCCTGGCGACACGCTGCTACTGCTCGAGTACGACACGTGGGACACCGACGTCCGCGGATTTCCGAAACACGCACGCAAGGTGGAGTCGAAGATACTTGAGGAGGCAGAGGTCGAACTCGCGCACATGTGGGTCGGGTACAAAGGAAAGCAGATCGGCGTCTGGCTGCTCGGTTATGCAAACGCTGACAAAAGCATCCGTGATCTTCTCCGCCGACTTCGCCTCAGTCTATTTCGCCTACACGCTGAGCGTGAGACCATGGCGAGAGTGTTTCGCCTTGTCGGGCGGAAAAAGATCGAGACCAAGAGGGGAACGCCGCAGACCGACCAGTTGCAGACTTACATTTCCAACGCGATGAGAATTTTGTCTAAGCAATCGTACGAAGGACTGCCGCAGTCGTCCATCCTCGACGCGGCCTACCAGGCAGAAGATTTGGTCAGCGAAGGCGAACGAGCCACCCTGATCACACAACTCGCCGGCCTGCGACGCAACTTACTGCATAACGTCGAGAATTTCACCGCCCCAAACGGGGCGACTGAGCGAACAATTTATCAATTCATTGACCAGAGCGTGAGGACGCAAAACATTACCATCAAAAAAAGCACTGTCGGAAACATTAACCAAGTCGCGGCAGAAAAAGTCGAACACAGTCTCAACGAGGCCGCACCAGACCCCGGCTCACCGAAAGCGCGGAACGATCCGCGATCAGGACAGGAGAGACGCGAATGAAGAATCAGTCTATCAATATCACTAACAGCACGGTAGGGGACGTCAACCAAGTAGCCGCTGACACGATCAACAACAGCTTCAACAAAGTCACGGAATCAGCTGCCCCGGCCGAGTTGAAAGAGCATCTAACCAAGTTGACCGAAGCAGTGAAGGAGATGGTTCAACGCTTGCCAGACGCGCAGCAAAAGCAAGCGGCACAAGACCTCAAAACGTTGACCGACGAAGCACTTTCTCCAGAGCCGCGCCGCAAGTGGTACGAACTGAGCGCCGAGGGTCTCATCGAAGCCGCGAAAACGGTCGGTGAAATCGCTGTCCCAGTCATCACGGCGGCGAAAGCCGTCCTCGCATTCCTGGCATGAACTATCGACGCCCGCGCGCCTGCTCACCGGAAACCGAGGAACTCGTAAGACGTGAAGGCTGCTTCCGGTTGGGTGAACCGGGTTGCAGCACCCGTTCCGCGATTAGTCGGGTCCGACCGGCGGCAAGTCCTTGTTCGCCGGGCCATTGATTACGCCCCCGAAGCAGTCGTAACGCGAGCCGTGACACGGACAGTCCCAGGTTTTCTCGCTTCCATTCCACGTCACCACACAACCGAGGTGCACACAAATCGCGGACATGCGATGTACGACGCCGTCGTCGTCGCGATAGACCGCCACTTTGGTTAGGCCTTCGCGCAGCACTGCGCCTTCGCCTTTCGCAATCTCTTCTTCTGAATCGATGTCGCCGGGCGTGACTAGGTCCGTGTACTGCGCCATGACGTTGGCGTTTTCCGCGGCGAAGTCTTTGGCGGCTTTCAAAGATTTACGCGAGGGGTCGTAAAGCTCCGCCCAGGGATTCGCACGGTTCATGATTAGATCGGTGAGCAGCATGCCGGCGATTGTTCCGTGCGTCATGCCCATGCCTGAGTCACCGGTCGCGATGTAAACGTTGTCGTCGTCCGCCGGATTTCGGCCGATAAAGGCCAGCGAATCGACGGGCTCCATTACCTGCCCTGACCAGCGAAATTCGACCTCTTCAGCCATCGGGAAACGGTTGCGCGTCCACTGTTCAAGTTTGCCCCAGCGTTGCGCGCCATCGTGCTGCTGTCCCGTCTTGTGATCTTCGCCACCAACAACCAGCACATCGTAATCGTCTTCGCTCGTGACTCGAATGTAGTGGTACGCCTGCCAAAGATCCTCAGGCGCGTCCCACATGAGAATGTTGGGAACTGATCCCTTCGGGATGCGCACGCCGATCACGTAAGTTGTGTAAGGCGCCTGCTTCGTGTGAATCACCATGCGGTCGTTCACGGGCGAGTTCGTGGCGACGACGATTGCCTCGCAGGTGATTTTGTAACCGCCGGTCGTGGTGACGTAAGCGTGATCGCCGCCCTCGATTTCGTCAGCATGAGTCCCGGTGTAAATCGCGCCTCCGTCACGTTCGATCGCTCGCGCCAGTCCGCTCAAATACTTCAGAGGATGAAACTCGCCCTGCTGTGGATAGTGCAGACACGGCCCGGTGTCCCAGAACTCGAGCGGCGCCCGATCTACCCATTGCACCCCGAGCAGTCCCGCGCGATGCGCCGCAGGCAGCTCATCTTCCAGCACCTCCAACTTTCCATTCGTCGGCAGAAAGAGGTACCCATCGACACGTCGCCATTCGCAATCAATTTTCTCTTTCTCGATGATCGCTTCGACGCGGTCAATCGCGGCGGTATGACTTTGTGCTGCTAGACGCGCGCCCTCTTCGCCGAACAAACGCTCCAGTTCATAGAATCGATCGTCAAGAGCGTTCGTCAGATGCGCAGTAGTGCGTGCGGTCATGCCGCCGCCAATAGGCCCGTCGTCGAGGACTGCAACTGATTTGCCTTCCTGCGTAAGCAAGTAAGCGATCGTCAGCCCGGCTATGCCGGCGCCCACCACCACGACGTTAGCGCTCGTGTCTTTACTCAGGGGTTTTTCGGATGGCGTGGTCGCGGTGGCCATCCAGACGGATGTAGTAGTGCCTGAAGTTGGAGTCGTCACATCTTCCAAGAGTGTTCCCATGGCCTTAATGAACAGCGAGGAACATGCCAGTCGGAACTGTGGCGTTTTAGTGAGTTTTATCAGGTCTTATGTCTCAAATTGCAACAATGATTCATGACAGCGGACAGTGCCGGGAGCTTCGTAGAAGCGCGAAATTTATAGGAATCGAATCGTGAAACGAGTCGCGCGAGAAAACATGCTCTGACCATGTTTTCTCGCGCCATAAAAGGAGAGTTCTCGCGGACTATAAAATATTAGGCTCCTAACGAAGCTCTTACAGTCCGCGATACAACAACGAGAGACCTTCCATGCGAGCTGACTGACCGCGGGTGAACTGATACATGCATGAGTCTTCCGAGTAGTCCATGAAGTTCTCGATCGGATCCAATCCCGGTTTCGGGCACGTGTCGCGGCCGAAAGGACAACCGAACGCGGGCGAACGCTCAGCGGGAGTGTCATCGACGAAGTCGTTATAGTTAGCAGCGCAGCCGCCCTGGAAAGTATGGAACAGTCCAAGCCAGTGGCCGATTTCATGCGTGCCGGTGTCACCCTGATTGTAAACGCGTGGCGCGCAGCAATCGCCGCCCGGCAAACTCGAGTAGAGCACCACTACACCGTCCTGCGTCGGATCGCCGGCATACCAGAATGGAAACGTGGCCCAGCCCAGGTACAGGCCGCCGGCGTTGTTAACGTAGAAGTTCAACGCATCAGCTCCACCGACGTGCAGCGCCGTCTTCATCTCGCGTTCTTCTTCTGAATCGATAGCTGAGTTGAACCACTCTTCGTTTGTGACGCGGTCGACGCCGGCCATTGCAAATCGAAATGGAGTGTTCGCTGCCGTTGAGCCGGCTGTCGGATCAGCGCCCGCGTACGCTGCATTCAGCACATCAATTTGATTGCGCAACCACTTCGTCGGTACGTCGCCGTTTTCGACGCCCGGTCCTTTGTTCACCACGTGAAAGTAAACCTGTATGGTGACCGAACCGGACTTGCGAATTTGCCCGGGCGCGCGCTTCGAGTTAAATGCACTCAGCGACTGCTGGTACTGCGTCGCCGTTGTTTCGTCGATTTGTCGCGTAGCACATCGATCGCGCGTGGCCGGAGCCAGTACTGCGGACACTGCCTGGCTCTGCCTGATTCCGGTCGCGGGCAAAAGCGCGACTGTTGCTACGACGGCCAAGGCGATCACCACCATTAACTTCTTTTTCATGCGGACCTCCTTGATGTTTCGGTGATTCCTGCGCTCGAATAGCGCAGAGACCACCCGGCAATTCTTTTGGAGAGGGAGGAGACTTTATGGCAGAGAACTACTAGTGTCAACGCTTCTTATCCGGGTCAAAGAGAACCCAGGCCGCGCGGGCGACCTGGTTAATGCTACTGAGAATTTCTTCTTAGGTTAATTGCCTCCGTTTGGCTTAATCGGAGCAGCCCACCTTTGTGCAGCATAGCCAGGAGCGCAAAAAAGGCTATGCCATAAATCGGTTTTGGATCGGAGTTGGGAGGATGTTGATAACGCTCGAGAGTCTCGCTCTCGTACCTGTCGATGTGAGCGCAGTTTGCGCATTCTACTTTGTACGTGGCCCGCAAGCTGGCGCGTCCTTCTGAGAGATCGGGAAACAAGATCTGACGTGTCTTACACTCAGAACAGGTAAACAGGATGTACCACTCGCCAGGAACCAGGGTGCGCATAGCTTCTTAGGCTGGAAACGAAAACACGAGGATCTTATACCGCAATTGCCGCACGTTTCTCAATAATCTTTTTGCTGGGCCGCCAACGCTTGCTGTTTAGCTACTGCCGGGAGACAAGTCTTTCAGTTCGTCGGATTTGATTCTTCAAGGAAGTCTGCCCGAGCGAACACCGTTTTGAAATCACGACAAGAATCTTACCGATATCGCGCCATCAGTCAGTGGTGTCGCCGTTACTACGCGACAGTACGAGCCGGGCAATCTGGACGCGGTTTGATAGAGATTTCTTTATGAGTATGTGACTGATGTGATTTTCGACGGTTCGAACACTAACCCGCAGCACGGTCGCAATCTGCTTGTTACTGAATCCTCGCGCAACGCAGCGAGCAATTCGCTTTTCAGCTGCCGTCAATTCGTTATCTTCAAAATTGGTGTCGCTGACGGCGCTCTGATGCTTCGTTCGCGTTGGTGTCGCTCCATTGGTCGTGTCCATCGCCAGCACCAACTCAGCGCGCTTGCCGTCGAATCGAAGTGTGTGAGAAACGATCTCAACGTGGATCAGTGTGCCGTCCTTTTTAAAATGCCGACTGGTCGCCGAATTCATGCCGGGCCTGATCTGCGAGACCTTCTCCAAAAGCGTGGGCACGTCCTGAGGCGGGCGAATCTCTTTCAAATTCATGCGCAAAAACTCAGCGCGTGAGTAGCCGTAATGCTCGAGCGCCGCATCATTAACAGCAAGAAAGGCAAGCGTATCTCGATCGTAGATCCACATCGCGTGCGGATTGCTCTCAAACAGCAGGCGATAACCTTCCTCGCTTTCCTGGAAACCATCGTGGGCTGAAATTCGCATCGCGATCGACACACGGCTGAGGGAGGCCGGCACGCACACGTCCCAAGGGCGGTTTTCCTTGGTTGGACGCATTATCGCGCCACGCTGCCTTTCAGGCAACGTTCGAATAGAGAACTGCACTGCGAAAAAATGTATCGCTTCAAGTGAGTAAAATCACTCACGGTGTTCTGATCGACCTAAACGGAGTGGGATCCTTTCTTCCCCGTTATCGGTATTCGCATTGCTACTTTCTGGCGAACCAAACGAGAGATTTTGTGAGGCTTTATAAGAAACTGATTTCGGTCGGCCTTATTCTATTACGCTAACGTGCGCTGCCGGGATTATGATGGCGAGAGGAAGTACTGTTCCTGACAAAACTAAGGCCGCTATGCAAACGGCGATGCGAAAGCTGTGGGAAGACCACATTACCTGGGAATCGCTAATCAATTCCCTGATAAAGTGGGCTAAACAAACGATGTGCGTTCAAAGTTGTGAATGCTGTTCACCGTGAGGAGGTAGCTATGGCTAGTCCGGCAAGCGTCGCGGGACATCCGATTCATCCGATGATCATTCCATTCCCGATCGGCTTATGGGTCTTCTCGCTGGTCGCGGATCTGATTTACCTGTGGCGAGGTCATTCTGTTTGGCGGGATTCGATTGCTTTTTACGCATTACTCGCCGGCATCATCGGCGCTGCAGTGGCGGCCGTCTTTGGCATTATTGATTGGCTGTCAATTACTGATCGAACAGTTAAGAAGGTCGCCGATTGGCACGCGCGCCTGAACGTCATTGCCCTGCTGGTCTTTGCCGCCAGCTTCTATCTGCGCACGACAAGCGGTTCAGCATGGATAAGCGGAAGCTACACAATACCGCTTGTGCTGTCGGTGTTGGGAGTGATCTTGATCACGATCTCCGGGTATCTGGGCGGCGAGCTGGTTTTCAAGCATGGTGTTGCGGTCAACCCACAGCATGAAGCAAAGCAGCAAGAAGTGCCTTAAAGCGCTTAGCTCGGACACAGTGATGAGAATAATTAAGTGGCTGTTAGTAATCGCCGGGGCTTACGCCCTGACATTCGCCTCGCTTTACACTCTCGCGCATCGGAAGTCTATTGGGACGGAAGCGACAGTCAGCTTTTCACCGGTCGCAGTCAGCGCAGCGGCGCTCAGCCCGGCTGTGGCATCACGCTATCAACTGGACGCGAGCGCAAGCAAATTCATGGCGCATGCCACCCGCAGCGGTTTGCTTTGGTTCAAAGGCCACGGCCATCACATCGCGATAAGAGAATTCAGCGGCGAGGCTGCACTGGATCCTGATTCGCTGCCGAACTCGTCTCTCATGATTGTCGCGAAATCAGCTTCAATGGAAGAGACCAGCGACGTGTTCACTGCGCCGCAAAAGCAGATCATCAACAAAGAGCTTCGCGAAATCGTGCTGCTGCCCGATCAATATCCGGAGATCACATTCAGAAGTACGAGCGTAAGCGGAAAATCAACAGGGACTGGGCAATACGATCTGAAGATTAGCGGCAATCTGACGCTGCTCGGCGTGACAAAGCCCATCACCATCCCGACAAGGGTCACAGTCGCCGGCAATCAGATGCGCGCGCAGGGGGAGTTTTCTATCAGCCGCAACGACTTTAAGGTAAAGGCCACCTCAGCTTTTCACGGCATGGTCAGTGTCGCCGACAAAATCAGCTTCGAATTCGACATCGTTGGCCGGCCGTAACGAGCCGTTCAATCTTGAACAATTCGGACGCGCACCTCAATATCCTCGCCGGTAATCTGTCGATAGTATGACCTGAGCGTTTCTTTTCTTTGGGCGTCGGTCTCTGAAATGTACGCAGCGACAATTCGGTCCAGTTCAGGCGCGGCCAAATATCTCAGAACTGTGAGGCGGTGGGCCGCGTGCGAAGCGTGCAGCGCATCGCCGCTTAGGATTTCATCGACCGACCGGGAGGCAGCAGTTTGAATTTGCCACGCCAGCAAAGCCGGGACACCTAGCACCAGGACCGCGCCGCAAAGAAAGCCAGTCGCACGGGTAAACCTCGATTGCGGGTCAGCCTTAGCTCGGAGCGCTCGCAAACCGTTGCGCAGATAAACAAATGCTGTAACAAACGGCGTGAATCCGAAGATGCCAATTCCAAGCAGCAGGCCCATCGCGCTAAAAGGCAGTAGAATCAAACCAATCATGAGGCAGAAAGCGCCCCCAAGAATGAGTGCGCCTCCCAGCATTGCATTTGAAAATTCAGCTCCCTGGCCCATTAAGAGCCAAAGGCAGAGCAAGACAATTTCGAATCCGCTGAGCAGGTAGACAACGGTCGAATACGCCGGAAACAATGGCGGCCCGCCAAATCCCGCTTGAAAAACAATTGGATCAAACATGAAGCAGGCAATTGGCGCCACGACTCCGAAGGTCAGGTCAAAAACTACTTGAGGCGTGGTCGGGGTCCGCGTGGGAAGGAACTGTCGCTGCCAAAAGCGCTGCTTCATGGAAGTATCAATCTGAGGCACGGCTGTGAGTTCCGGAAAAATGTGCACGCGCGTCTCCGTTTGATTACGTTGCCGGAACTGAAGATACCGGCAATGGCGACGCCAATTTCTCGGGAGGCTGTTGCGGTGTAAATTTCTCTCGCCAACGAATCCTGCCGGTTGCCTGCATCACCACAAACAATGTCGTAATCGATCCAATCGTGATCGCCAGCCCGGTGAAGCCTTTCAAGAAGAAAGCGTATGAAAATGCCACGAGGTAAATGAATTGCGCCAGAGCTGCTTCGCGCATGGCGAACCGCAAACCTACAACCAGACGGAGGTATGAGATCACCAGAAAGATCGAGACCGCCGAACTGATCACAAACGCCAAATGAATCGAGACGTGATCGACCAGATAAGCCAGCAACAAGTGGAACGAAAAGAAGGCTGCGGCCAGAAAGAAATAATTCATCGGATGCAGATCGATGCCGCGCATGGTGGCAATGATCAGCATCAGAAAGAAAAAGAAAAACAGAGACACCGGCGCGAAGAAACTTATGCGCCCGGCAAGTGGTCCGGGCTGAAGTTTCTCAGGCATGGTCATCGCAATCTGATAACCCGAAACCAGATTGGTGTAATTCCACGCCAGCTTCCAGCCGTCGGCTGTCTCATGTTTTTCTGAAGGCGAAAGAGTGTTGTCAGGAAAATCTATGTCCTTAAAATTCGTAGTCATCTGCAAAGAAAAATCACGAACCTGCGCCACGGCGCTCGCGGCGTCTCCCCGAACGAAACTGTAATGCCAATCGTTGAGACCCTGCGAGTTGTAGCCAACTTTCAGCGTCGCAACTTTTCCCGCAGGAATTTTTACCGTGCCACTGGCGCCGTTTTGTTCGTTCTGCAGCGCTACCGCCACACCATCAACGGTGAACACCAGATTGTCATAGATGGCTTGCGCCGTCGGAAACGGCAACGTAAAGGTCACGTTCTGCTCTTTGTCGCTGGGATTGCGAAACGCGTACGTGCCGGCGAAACCAACTTTATAAGTGCTGTACCACAGTAGTCCTTTTTGCCGGTGCTCCAAATTCAGATCAACGTTTAGGTGACTGCTCTCGAGCGGCAACTGGTTCACGACTTTGTCCTGAGTATTGGTTTCAACTATTTTCCCGTTCTCTGTCTTCACTTCCTTTCGCGGCACAATTTCTTCAAAGCTTGCCGAGGGCGGCAACTGGTTCTGCGGCGCGCCCCAGGTTGAAACTACCCGGTTCGCTGAAGACGAGTCCGAATCGTAAGTCCGCTGAAAAATTGTGGCGCCCAGGATGGCCCAGGCAAAAGCGGTGCAAAGGAAAATAAAGGTGATCGCGACAACGCGCTTGAGCATGGCTCCACTCCTCGGGGTGCTGTCCTGGGTCGGAGGTTCGGCCCCCGGATAGTAATTGATTGGATTGAACATGATTATGTTGATGACATTCTGGAATCGATTTTGATCTGCGGCCATGGGGATTCCCACACTTGATGACCGTGTTGAGAACGGTCACTGCGTGACACGGATCGTACGGAGGAGCCAACCGGAGAAAGAACAGCTTCGAGGACGGGCCGCATCTGCGATAATTGCTTGACGCGAATCACAAAGTCCCAGGCTCGCTCAAACTTTTTCCAGCCGGCGCTATAGAAAAAATGTTTCAGCGAGTGCTTGAACGTCGAGTGCGCTGAGGCAGCTTTGAAAATCGAATCCCATTCATAGAACGATTTGTACGACCAGTCGTAACCACGCTTCAATTCTTCCGCAGTCAAACCGTGAGGTTCATAGACCACGTGTCGCGTGTCGAACAGATCCCAATTGTTCGTCACCATCCGGCGTTGTGCCAGCATGTCAGTGTAAAGCGAAGTACCTGGATAAGGCGTAAGGATGTGAAATGTCGCAGTGGTAATTCCCGACTCAACTGCCCAGTCCACCGTGCGGCGAAAGACCGACGCGTCGTCCCCGTCGAGTCCAAAAACAAAACTGCCATTGATCATGATGCCGAGACCGTCGAGCCGTCGCACAACTTCTTTGTAATCGCGGCCGAGGTTCTGACGTTTACAGGCGCCAGCCAGCCCGGCGTTCGAAAGAGTCTCGAAACCAACGAACAGACTGCGCAATCCGGCGGCTGCGGCTTCTTCGACTACATCATCACGCAGAATCGAATCGACAGTCGCCGCACCCTGGAAGACACGATTCATGCCGCGCATGCCGCGGAACAGTTCGCGCGCAAACCGCGGTTTACCAAACATATGATCGTCGAGAAAGTAGAGATGACGTCCCGGCAGGCGATCAATTTCGGCTAATGCATCGTTGACAGCCTGGGTGTAAAAGCCTCTGCCACCTTCGAAAAACGCGTCCTTGTAACAGAAGGTGCAGTGATGCGGACATCCGCGCGATACCACAATCGAGTTCGGCACCAGGTAGCGATGCCGTTGAATCAGATCGCGTCGAATGGGCGGGATGCCTTGCAGCGTGCGCACCGAAGACTGATAACGCTTTTGCGGTGCGCCTAGTTTTAGATCGCGCAAGAACTGAGGAAATATGTCCTCACCCGGGCCCAGAAAGATTGAATCGGCATGCGGGGCCGCTTCATCAGGCAGAGAGGTTACGTGCAAACCACCCAACGCGACGTAAGCTCCCCGCGCCCGATAGTGATCCGCGATCCGGTACGCGCGATACGCGTTCGTAATGTAAACCTGAATGATGACGAGGTCCGGGTCGTCATCCAAATCCAACTGTTCCACGTGTTCGTCCTGCAGGGAAATTTCCAAATCAGGATCCAAATAGGCGGCCAGCGTTGCGAGGCCGAGCGGCGGAAACAGCGAATACTTAATCGGCCGCCAATAAGGACTAGTCGCTTCCGTAAGAGCCGGAAGAATCAACTTAACGCGCTTTACTGGTCTGAGATTCATTGGACGATACGATTCAAAGTTGGAACTCAGTTTTCTGGTGCAAAGGACTGTTCTCGTGTCCGATGACGACGTGTGTGATCCAATCTGTCTCATTTATCAGGAGTTTCGCCGGCTTGGCACGCTCCGGTAGATGGAACACGACGTCGGTTGTGTACGATTCGCCCGGGCGGAGGGGCGTCGACAATGACGTGCCGGTTTGCGTTTGCGGCGTGCAGCGATTGCCGCTGTCGTCATACAGAGTAAGAGCGCGCGGGTTGGGATAGAGCAGTCCATTGCCGCGCCTCTTGGCGATCGTCGTTTCGTCAAACCGCGTTCTGATGGTGACAGTCACCGCATGATGCCCATCCGCCGTCGCTTCAGCCGGCGCTACGTTGATGACCGAATAGGCGAGGTGGCAATCCAACTCGCAGAAATGCTTCTCCTGGCCGCGGGCGAGAAGGTTGTAGTGACTCGCAAATGAGAAAGCCACTACGGCTGATCCGTACAACGTGAGAATCGCGCCTATGGCCAGCATCACAACTTTTGCGCGGCGCAGCTGCCGAACAATCAGCGATTGAATCAAGACAACGGCGGCGACAAAAATGAGGAAGGCTGTACCTAGTAGAGCCAAAGCGGCCAGCGGTGCCTCCAGATTCACGTTCGTATTCATGTCAGCTTATCTCTCTGTGCCGAGCAAAGCGCTTTGTTGAGCAAAGCACCCGCCCAAAAAAAATTTAAATAGACGTCATCCGGCTTGTTTGCGCATCTGGCCGATAACCGCCTCCATGTGATCGAGATAGCGCTCCAGCGCGCGCCGGCCCACGTTGGTCAGGCTGTACTCAGTTTTCGGCGTCCGCCCATCAAACGTCTTTGAGCAGCTGACGTAACCCGCATCCTCAAGCTTGCGCGCGTGCACACTCAGGTTTCCATCGCTGGTCTTGACCATGTGCTTCAATTCGTTGAACGTCAGCGAATCGTTAACGGCGAGCGCGCTGATAATCCCCAGCCGCAGCCGCTCGTGAATCAAACGATCCAACTCCTGCATCGCGGCCGGTGTTGACGGCGGAGCTACTGGGCGCAGCTTCCGCTTTTCCACGTGAGTCTTCGCTTCTTTTTTTAGTGCTCGTTTACCCACCGTATCTCCTCGCGATGATAATTCCGAAGATTATGTGCAATCCGCCAAAGCCGGCGCAGAGCAACCAATTAGCCCACGGCGGCGACACAAACAGCGCCACCGCGCCGAGCACCATGAAGCAAATTCCCATCAGGGGCACGATGCTCACCGAAAACATTCCGCCGGTGACCACGCCGGTGCCGTAAAGCAGCAGCCAGACGCCCGGAATCAAAGACGTTACCCGCAACTTGAACAGCACAGCAGTCAGCAGCGCTCCTACGATCAGCGGAGGCGACAAGCTAAACGCGACTTTGCGCCCCGGACCTGAAAGCAGAGGCGTGGCGGTCGCGCGCGCTTTGCGATCCATGGCCCAGCCGGCAATCAGCAACGCGATGATCGCTTCGGCAAGCCAGGTGAACAGCCAACGCCTTTGACTGGTTTCATGAACTGCCAGGTAAGACGCAACAAAGGCTGTGACTCCCACGGCCACCTGTCCCCAGCCCGGCACAGCCGTAAAAGCCGAGGCCCGCTCCATCGTCTCGCGAATGAAACGAATATTGTCCATCGCGCGGTCATGGAGCGCCGCCGGCTGGACAGGTTTTGAAACAGGAGCCATCGCTTCGCAATTACACTAACGCCAACTACCTGACACTGTCAAGTACTTTGTACTGTAAAGCCGGTTTAAGGGAATTTAGAGTGAAGGCACTAATACGACTTTGCCGATATTTTTTCGCCCTTCCATATAGCGATGGGCATCAGCAATCTGCTCGAAGGGAAAAGCATGATCGACATGCGGCCGCACCCACCCTTCCGCAACGCCGCGGATAATCTCTTGTGTCCACTGGGCCACTTTTTCGCCTTCGCCCCACATGTGACCCAGGTTCAAACCGAACACAGCCCGGTTACGATTAATCAAAGCGATCGGACTGAAACGCGGCATCTGGATGATGGCTTTTAGCGCGCGCGCTTTGCCACGAATTCCTGAAGCAGAGGCGACCGACATTCCGAACATTCCCATGCGGCCGGTGGCGCGCAGGGCGCGATAACTCTTCTGCCAATTCTTGCCGCCGAGCGGATCGATGACTAACTCGACGCCGCGACCATTGGTCAGGTCCATTAGCACCGGCAGCCAATCCTGATTGCGGTAATCGATCGCGTGATCCAATCCACGCTCTTTCAGGAATGGATGTTTCGAGGCGCTGGCGGTGCCAAATGTCCTGGCGCCAATATGCTTCGCGATATCCAGCGCTGCCAGACCGACGCCGCCGCCGGCATTGTGAATCAACACCGCCTCATCTTTTTTCAAACCGCCCATCGTCACCAGCAACGCCCAGGCAGTGAGATAGTTGACGGGGATCGCCGCGCCTTCTTCGAAACTCAGATTTGCCGGTTTCTCAAACATTTGCATTTCCGGCACGGCGAGCAGTTCCGCTTGCCCATTGAAGCGCGTCATCGCGATTACCGGCTTGCCTACCCAACCTGAATCAACTCCCTCACCGACGGATTCGATGATGCCGGACGCTTCATAGCCCATGACGCAAGGCTTAGGCGGGCCATCCGGGTACAGGCCCTGTCGCGCCAGAATGTCCGCGAAGTTGAGGCCCGCAGCCTTCACGCGCACCAGCACTTCGCCTTTTGCGGGCGCGGGATCGGCACGCTCTTCGACTTTCATCACAGAAACGTCGCCGTTGCTGGTCGTGACAATGGCTCGCATGAAATCGACCGTTAGTCTTTGATTCGCTCCAATGTGCCTTCGGCCGTCGGCTTGTATGTCGATCGGTAGTCCAGCTTTCCTTCGGGGGTTAGGTGGAATTCTTCACCCGGACCGGCCTCACACTTTTCGCGATCACTTTGCCCATAGAAATTATCGACATTAAATTCAAAGATCGGATCATGGGCTCGCTCGAGAGAGATTTCGCCGTAACAAGGTGTTTTTGAAACGCTCATGGAGCCGCACTTCTGGTTAATGCCGCACCCTTTGCGGACTTCCAGTCGGACTTCAAACGTCACGCCGTCCTCATCCGTCGCTGTGCCTAACCATTTGCCGGCAATCGAGTCGGCGGTAACGCCTCCCGCCGCTTGCCCTGGAGAAGTGACGACGCTCGCTGTCGGAACAGGCGTCGCCCCCGGGGTAGCCGCGGACTTGGGTGACAGACCAATGATCAGAGTGACTATGCCGCCGATCAGCGCCGCCGCGATCGTGCTGATCGCGACCCACGCTTCTTTGCTCAGTCCTTTGCGGCCTTCACCGTCGCCTGGGTTCAAGGAGTTTTCTTTTTCGGACATGATCAGATTTGGGTTTATTGATTTGTGAGTGGTTGCGCATTAAGCAGAAGGGCAGCGACGAGCGCTGCCCTGTGTGCAAATAGAGTCTTGAGTTGCGAAACCTTTCTGAAAGACTCAGCCTTCGGCAGCTTTCGCCTGCTTATTCGGCTGGGGCACGACGCGCAGATAGGGCTTGATGGTTTTCCACCCGTCCGGAAATTTTTCCTTCGCAGCTTCGTCGTTCAGCGCCGGCACAATGATCACGTCATCGCCGTCCTTCCAATTCACCGGCGTCGCGACGCTGTACTGCGCGGTCAGCTGAATCGAATCGATCACACGCAGGATTTCGTCGAAGTTGCGACCAGTCGCCATGGGATAAACGATCATTAGCTTGATCTTTTTGTCAGGTCCCACGACGAAGACGGTGCGGACCGTCAGGTTGTCGGCGGCGGTACGGCCTTCAGAAGTCCCCGCTGTTTCGGCCGGTAGCATGTCGTAGAGCTTCGCGACTTTCAGATCGGTGTCGCCAATTACCGGATAATTCGGCGCGTGGCCCGTCGCATCCTGAATGTCGTTTGACCAGCGTGAATGGTTCTCAACCGGATCAACACTGAGTCCCATGACTTTTACGTTGCGCTTGTCGAACTCAGGCTTGATGCTGGCCATGTAGCCCAGTTCCGTCGTGCACACCGGCGTGAAGTCCTTCGGATGTGAAAACAACACTCCCCAACTGTCGCCCAGCCATTGATGAAAATCGATTTGACCCTCGGTGGTTGTCGCCGAAAAATTCGGCGCAGTATCTCCTAAACGCAATGCCATTGTGGAATCCTCCCTGAAAGAAACTCAAAGCACAAAATACGAGGTGAACTCTAATTATTCCGGAGAAACGATGGCGAGCTTTGTAGTCCCAAATCGGGAGCAAGTCAAGCTTCGGAGTCATGGGGCTCGACCGCCACTATGGCGATTTTGCTCTTGTTCGCAAGGGCGGACATTTCCTCGCGCTCGAACATCAGCGTCTTGCCCGCCGTGAGGCAAAGGCAGGTGGCGCCGGCATCGATCATGGTTTGAATCGTCGAAAGTCCCACCACCGGAACATCGAAGCGCATGTCCTGATCGGGCTTGGCAATTTTGACCACCGTTAGGCGCCCACGCGCTAGTTCTCCCGCGCGCCGAATGACGGCGTCAGTACCTTCCATCGCTTCGATGGCCACGCATGCTCGATCACGCACGACGATAGTTTGGCCGAGGTCGAGCCGGGCAATCTCGTGTGCAACTTCAAGCCCGTATTCGATGTCTGCGCGTTCGCGATCGTCGGGCGCGCGCCTGGTAAGCGGGCCCGCTGGCGGCAAGTAATCCGTCAGAAAGTGGGTCGAATCGATGAGTTCAATGCCTTCCCTGGCGAGTTCGTCCGCGACTGCACCTATTAAAGCGTCCGTGTTCTTGCGCGGCAGACGCAGCAACATCTTCACCATACGCAGGTCGGGAATCGAACTGCTAAAGATTTGCACATGCTTGACCTGACCCGCCATGATCGCTTTTTCCACGCCTTCGTTTTTGAAAAAGCGCAACATCTTCCCGAGTTGTCCCACGCCAACCCAGGTAACATTCTCAGCGACTTGATCAATGGTCGGATCGGTTTCTTCGCGGATCGCGGCGACGGCGACTGAAACGCCGGCGCGTTTAGCTCCTTCGAGCACCAGAAAGGGAAATTGTCCGTTGCCGGCTATCAGACCAAGTTTGAGAGGGCGTAGGGGGTTGGGTGTTGGGGGTTGGGTGTTGGGCATGAATATTCGATGAGAAGCCTAAGCGTCCTTCGCCTTTAGCGAACGAATTAGACCACCCAACATTTTTCCGACTGTTTCGGCTTCCGACAAGATTCGCTCGGCTTGCGATTGTGTAGAATACGTCAATCTTTGAGCCAGAATAATCTGCGTTTCCAGCTCTTTCAGCGAGCCCTGAGCTATTGAAAGGAACTGAAGATACTCCTTTCTGCTTCCTCGACCATAGCCTTCTGCAATGTTCGATGGGATTGACACTGCGGCCCGCCTAAGTTGAGCCGCTAAACCGTAAACTTCTCTCTTGGGAAAAACCTCGGTAAGGCGATAGACGAGTACTGTGAGTTCAATGGCTTTTTGCCAGACTAATAACTCTCGATAGCTTTTCAACATGTGTGAGTCTCCTTCGAGTGTTAACAACACCCCTACGCCCCAGACCCCACACCCTACACCCTATTTCACTACTCCACGCTGCGACGACTCAATGAAGGTCACCAGCTCATCGACTTCCGGAACGTTTTTGATTTCGGCGCGAATGCGTGCGACTGCCTGCGAGGTGTTCAGCTTTGCTGACAGCAGCAAATGAAACGCGTGATGCAGAGCATCAATCGTTTCGCGTGAATAGCCGCGCCGGCGCGCGCCGACTTTGTTCAAGCCATAGCACTTCGCGTGGTTTCCCACCGTCAGCGCAAAAGGTAAAGCATCTTTTACCACGACCGAATACCCGCCGACATAGGCTTCGCGACCAATTCGGCAGAACTGATGCACCCCAGAGTACGCGCCTATGTTTGCCCGGTCGTGCACGTTCACGTGGCCGGCCAGCGTCGCGGCATTTGCCATGATCACGTGGCTGCCAATCAGGCAGTCATGCGCCACGTGCGCCTGGGCCATCAAAAAACAGTCGTCACCGATGCGGGTGATCCCGCCTCCGCCTTTGGTGCCGCGATGGATGGTCACAAATTCGCGAATGCGGTTGCGGCAACCAATGACTGTCTCAGTATCTTCGCCGGCAAACTTCAAATCCTGCGGCGGCAATCCGATCGAGACAAAGGGATAAATGTGCGTTTCGTCACCAATAGTTGTGCGACCGTCGATGACGCAGTGCGAATCGATTCGTACCCCATCACCCAACTCGACGTCATCGCCGATAGTCACGTAGGGGCCGACGAAGCAGTCGCGGCCGAGGCGAGCGCGAGGACTAATGATTGCGGATGGATGAATCGCGGAAGACTGCACTTGCGTGGATGGAGAACTCATTGGTCGGACTATTCCCGGTTGGCAATAACGCTGGTCAGTTCAGCGTCGGCGCAAACCTCTCCATCGACTTTGGCTTCACCGCGCATGCGTTGAATGCGCGAGCCTGTGCGCAGCGCGGTTATTTCCAGTACGAGCGTATCGCCCGGTACTACTGGCCGGCGGAAACGTGCCTCTTTTATTCCGGTGAACAGCACGAGCTTCTCATCGCGGTCCTCGATCTCGCGCAAAGCGAGGATCGCTCCACATTGCGCCATCGCTTCGATCACCAGGACACCGGGCATGACTGGCGCGCCGGGAAAATGACCTTGAAAATACGATTCGTTGATGCTGACCTGCTTAATGCCAACGACGCGTTGGCGCGGGACCAGCTCGATTATTCGATCGACCAGAAGAAAGGGATAACGGTGCGGGAGAAGTTTCTTGATTGCTTCAGAATCCAGAACAGTTTCCATACATCGTTTACTTGTCAGACTTTGACGACGAAACAGTCTGAAACTGATTTAACTAAGGTCGTGGTGTCGCTGCTGTTGTAGTTGCGGGATTCTTGCTGTTGTATTCAGCGATAAAGGCTCTGGTAACGTCCATGCTGTCGGCGGCGTAAACAAGCGGTATTTGGCTCCCGTCCAGAATCATCGTGATTCCGTGCGCTTTGCCAAAAGCATCGAGGGCCTTGCCGATATCTTCCTGCAACGGTGTCAACAATTCGGTGCGGCGGCGCTCATAGCTCGTTTTCGCGTCTTCGCCCTTGCGTTCGTAAGCTTTCTTCTGCACTTCGAACTGATCGAGCTTCGCCTGAACTTGCTGCGCGGTGGCGGGCGGATTTGCCTGCTGCAGTTTGTTGATTTCCTCCTGCATGGTCCGCAAGCGCGCGGCTGTCTGCGTCAGCTCATCTTGCACCGGTTTGAACTCAGTGTTCAGTTTATTAATCGTGACCGCGTAACGGGCGATGCCCTCTTTGGAGTCCTGAAAGGCCTCCGAAAAAATCACAGCGATCTTTCCCA
>DATNEI010000068.1:0-3044 GCA_035606795.1 Pyrinomonadaceae bacterium | reverse complement strand
CCTCGCGGGGCTTCGCCCGCAAGGCTTGATCTCAGCGTCGGGGGACCACGACCACACGACTTCGCCGTCCGCGCTGGGCCGCGCTCGTCTCGCGCAACCCAAAGCGTCCATCGCATCCCGCGCCACGCCTCGTGACGATCGCGATACGCCCTCCTGAGAGGCGCGGAACGGGGCCGGCCATACAGGTGATTTGGGGTTCTGAAAAAGAGAAATATTTTTCGCGGAGGGGGTTGACACGATTTCGGAAAATCAGTCCGACGGGCAAATCGGTCATGATCACCGAGACTCAAGCCAACGCGAGTAGCGCGCACACGGAACCGTGAGCGAAAACCGCATACGCTTTCACGCAGCCGAGAGCAGAAGCTGCATGGACGATCGTCCAATGACAACACGGTCTCACCGGAGACAGTTGATTTCCAATAGGTTTAGTGACGCAGCAGTGGCTTGCACCTCGAATACCGAACGGATGCGACTGCAACTTGGCTGCGACAGTTTGCGCCTGTGCCGTTCGCGCAACCGTGATGGTCGGAAGCTGTGCGCTCTCAACTCCCCCACCTACATCATTCTCGTTCTAAAAAAAAATAGCAGGAAACGCCTTTGACAGCACGGCGATAACAGCCAGCGCGAATGCTCCGCACAGAATACTTACGGAGAATGGCTATGATCGCTTTTAAGCCTCTCGTTGTTGCAACGATAATGTCGATGGGCGCGGCAACCTCTGCAAGCGCACAGTTACCAGAATGGGCGCGCTCTCACCCGGCAGCTTTTCAGGCGCAATACCCGAACCGGGATGTTTTGAATGAAGGCGCGCTAACGCCTGCAGGCAGACTGGGCCTCGAATTCGCTCACGGCGCGGCTCCTGTCTTTGCGCCACACAGCATTTATAACTATAGCGGCAGGCACGCAGGCGGTCGGGTATTCCGTGGAATGCGGCGCGAGCATTTTGGCCGTTAGCAAGTGCAGTCTGCGCAAGCGCAGCGGCACGCGGGAGCAGACACGCGGTGCCGATGACGCTCTTGCCCTTAGAATAGAAGGCGCGCGGCCATCGGGTGTTTGCCGTTGCACTTGCTTTGCCGGAAAGTGACTGAGGTGCCTCGAAGCGAGGCGATACCGGCTACAAGCCGGGTGCTCAAAAAGCTGGATCAAATCAAATCGCAGGCATCTGGCGTTGATGCGCGTTGCTGAAGCAAATGGATTGGGAAAGTAACTTTACCTCGGAATGGTGTTCACTGACCACTTCGGAACCGGCTCAAGCGGTGTCCGGTAAATTTCGGCGTCCGCTTCGTTGATGACACGCACAAAGCAGCGTTTGCCGTCTAATTCGGGCTTGGCCATATGCAGTTCTTCTGCGAGCGCGTCCGCGCGATCTCGCGCGCCTTCAACATTTTCTAGGATCATTCCACCCTGATGGTGCGGTTGCTCCTTAATCACCAGGTCGAAATAGAACCAGGGCATTAGTTTCCCCCTGTTTGCTGAGCGCATGACGCAAGTATCAACGCGTTCCAATTGAACGGGCATTGGGACGAGTATCGTTATAGCGTCCTCGACATAGCTCAAGCATTCTTGTCCCGTATACCGCCATTAAGGTTGAACGGTTAGGTTAAAACAGAACCGGTGTTGAGCAGCCGTCATGCCGTCATTATCGTCAGACCGCCGAACAAGTTGACCGACAATCCCACTTTTACAGCGCGGTCAAATTTCAATTGGTCGGCAAGGACCGCCGGGTTTTTCCCAAGTCTCCCGGCGGTCCACTTTCTTGCTTTAGGTGTTTGGATGAGTCTCGATAAACTGTCTGATGAAAGCGTTCTGAGACTCTACGACTCCATTCGTAATGAAGTCGTGAGAGACAATCGCGTTCCCCAGCCGCTGATGCGCGAAACGGCAAAGCAAAGAGCAGAACAGCTTCGGGAAGAACTGGAGCGCCGTCGTCTACGGTTCACATTGATCGATTGGCCACCGAAGTGAAGGAATCGCGAATGGCAGGCGAAGAGAAATGCGAAGCGTGCAATGGCACCGGCTTTCCGCCTGCGAAGCAGCCGAAGCCGGGCACAAGAATCTATTTGCCGCCCTGCAAAGAGTGTGGCGGTAAAGGTCGGATCAATCGTAAAGCGACGGATGAAGATGCACAAGATCGTTGATCGCGTGATGATGTTGGCCAAGCCAACTTCACTCCTTTCGCAGTCTGAGTTGCGCGCGAAAGTCATCGGCTACGTCGAATTGATTTCTTCAACCGGCAAGCGCGATCCTGACGAGCTTGCGGCACTCAGCGCTGAATACCTACGCAAAATCGTGGATGGACCGGACACGCGATTTACGGGGTGCTGATTCTTCAGAATCCGAACGCTTGTTGAATTTGCCGCAACATAGCTAGCGTGCCATCAGTGTAGTGGCCAGAATTGAAGTACTGATCCGCCGCGACGGCAGCGCCGATAATGAAAATTGCTATCACGAATCCCTTGCCACCCATTTCGGGCATCCTTGCTGCAATCGAATCACTGACGGCACGTTAGCTCTCAACACTGACATGAAGCTTACGGGACGGCGAAACGGCACATCGATTGATCACGGCTTCGAGCTAAGGCGAGAATGTTCCCGAACGGTCGCAAGTTGGTGCTCGCCGACAGATTCGGGCCGTGCCCAATTTATGCGGCTCTGGCAGAGCAGGCTGAACAGAGTTGGCTAACGCGACGCCGCCAGCCGACCGAGCTAACGCAATGGAAAGCCTGAATTTTGTTTGATGGACTGGCGCTCCCTAGGGGAATCGAACCCCTGTTTCAGCCTTGAGAGGGCTGGAAGTTTTTTCTTGGCCGGTTCGCATTCGTTCGTCATATTATCACCTTATCAATGGCTTAACTGGAAATCGTTCACCGCTGTTCGGCCTTGTACGCCAATGCTTATTCGACGGATATTCGACGACTCCGGGGTCGGATGCCATGACGAAGACACTCACAGAGGCTCAGATCACGACCGCCAAGGCGCGCTCGAGGTTGGAGTTTGGCGTGCATTGGCGCCGCCTCGATGCCGAGGCGCACCTTGGCTATCGC
>DATNEI010000102.1:0-17852 GCA_035606795.1 Pyrinomonadaceae bacterium | reverse complement strand
GCCGAAACGAGTCGTGACGCGAATCTTGCGCGCCGGCTTCTGTGGAGCGCTGGTTTCGATTGAGTTAGCCGACAACACGCGGAACTCGGCATTTCGTTTTATGGATGCGCTGAACCTGTGCATTCGTTCGACGAGTCTCGGCGACGTATTCACGAGCGTGCTGCATCCCGCCAGCGCATCGCACCGGGATTTGCCGATTGAAAGACGTTCCGAGCTGGGCATTACCGAAGGCCTGATTCGAATTTCAGTCGGTATCGAGAATATCAACGACATCATCGCCGACATCGAACAGGCTTTGAGTGCGATTTCGATCTCAGCTGCGGTGTCAGTACCCGGAGCGGCAGCGACGGGATCGTAGATACAGTTTGAGGAAAAGCGAAGACCATGGAAGAAATCACTGCCACCGAATTGAAACAGCGCCTCGATCAAGGGGACGATCTGCAAATCATCGACGTGCGCGAGCCGAACGAATTCGAGATTGCACGCATTCCGAACTCGACTTTGATTCCGCTGGGCCAGGTGCTGAACCGCCAGGATGAAATCGATCCGAATCGTGAGACGGTAGTCCACTGCAAGATGGGCGGACGCAGCGCGCGCGCCATCGAAGCCTTACAACGTTCAGGTTTCACCGGACGGTTGGTGAACTTAAAGGGCGGGATTACGGCGTGGTCGAATGAAGTCGATCCCAGCGTGCCGAAATATTAATCTGTGATCTCCTTTTTCGCCTTCTTGAGCGTCTTCTTGCCCTTGTCAAAATAGCTTTTCGCTTTCTTCATTACTCGCCGCGCCCATACGAATTCCGTCCCCAGAATCGCCAGACCCAGGGGAATGACTACAATTGCCGGTCCAGGCAGCACCACCATGGCGATGCCGATCAGCAGCACGGTGAAGCCAATGACGGCGACGATCACGCGCCGCAGCCAGCGGATGTCCGGCAGCCACTGCAGACTCAGGAACTTCGCTAACCACGAAGGCACGTACTTTTCCAACTGCTTGACACTCATCATACTGCTACGAATTTGGCACGACGCCGTTCAAACTTCCAAGTCGTGCTTCGCAACCTTCCCTGCAATGACGCCTCGTGACGCCGATCACTTTGCGTTGCGGTCGGTCAGGTCCGCTGCTGCATCAGCAGAGTTCTCGGTGTATGATTGGTCTCCGAAACATCCCCTGAGAGGTAGAACACATTGCCTGAAGCAACCCTCGAAATCACCGAAACCGCGGAAGCGCCAGCCGAAACAGACCAGAAATGGGCTTATCTTTTCGAAGAGGGCAACGGCGAAAATAAGTCGTTGTTCGGCGGCAAAGGCGCCGGCCTTTGCGAGATGACGCGCGCCGGATTGCCCGTCCCGCCGGGACTCATCGTTACCACTGAAGCCTGCAACGCGTACTACGCCAACAACAAACAGTTTCCTGAAGGCATGTGGGAACAGGTCGTGCAAGCGCTCCACGAAATCGAGACGAAAGTCGGCAAGAAGTTTGGTGATCCGGAGAACCCTCTGCTCGTCTCGGTGCGTTCGGGCGCAGCCTTTTCGATGCCGGGCATGATGGACACTGTGTTGAATCTCGGTCTGAACGAAGAGACTGTGCAGGGCTTGGCAGAGCAGACCGGCGATCTAAGATTCGCGCTCGATGCGTATCGACGCTTCGCTTCGTTGTTCGGAGAGATCGTGCTGGATGTGGCCCATTCAAAGTTCGAGCGGGTGATGGATCGCTTCAAGGCCCAGACCAAAGGCGGCAAAGACACGGATCTTAAACCGAAAGAGCTGCGCGAGATCATCGCCGCCGAAAAGCAGATCATTCTGGCGGAGCAGAGTGCGATTCCTGACGATCCTTATGAACAACTTCGAGTGGCGATCGGCGCCGTCTTCAATTCGTGGATGGGACGCCGCGCCGTTGACTATCGTCGCGTCAATCGTATTCCGGACGACCTTGGCACCGCCGTGAACGTTCAGGCGATGGTCTTCGGCAACATGGGTAAGGACAGCGGTACCGGCGTCGCTTTTACGCGCAATCCTTCCACCGGAAAGAAAGAGTTGTATGGCGAGTATTTGCTCAACGCCCAAGGCGAAGATGTCGTCGCCGGGACGCGCACGCCAAATCCGATCAGCCAGCTCAAGAAGGAACTGCCGAAGGTTTACCAGGAGTTCTCAGAGATCACCCAGTTGCTGGAGAAGCACTACCACGACATGCAGGACTGCGAATTCACCATCGAGCGCGGCAAGCTTTGGATGTTGCAAACGCGCACGGGCAAACGCACGGGCGCGGCGGCGGTGCGTATTGCAGTCGACATGGCCGGTGAGAAGTTGATCGATCGGGCCACGGCGGTGCGACGCGTGACGCCTGAGCAGCTCGATCAGTTGCTGCATCCGACTGTCGATCCGAAAGCCGAAAAGCATGTTTTGGCAACTGGTCTGCCGGCCAGCCCCGGCGCCGCGCAGGGCAAAGTCGTCTTCAGTCCTGACGAAGCCGAAGAGATGGCGCGCGAAGGCGAGCAGGTTGTGCTGGTGCGCGTCGAGACCAGTCCCGACGATTTCCACGGCATGGTCGCGGCCCAGGCAATCGTCACCGCGCGTGGTGGCATGACCAGTCACGCGGCCGTCGTCGCGCGTGGCATGGGCAAGACTTGCGTCAGCGGTGCTTCGGCGCTGGACATCGATTACGGCCAACATCAATTCAGCGTGAATGGCGAGGTAGTGACGAAAGGCGAATGGATCACCGTCGACGGCTCAGCGGGACGCGTGTTTCTCGGCAAGGTGCCGACGATTCAACCGCAACTGGGCCAGGACTTTCATGAGTTGATGAAGTGGGCCGACAAGTTTCGCAGGCTCGGAGTGCGCGCGAATGCGGACACGCCGCTCGATGCGCGGACCGCCCGCGGGTTTGGCGCGGAAGGCATCGGGCTGTGTCGCACTGAGCACATGTTCTTTGGCGATCAGCGATTGGCGGCGATGCGCGAAATGATTCTGGCGGACGGCGTGGGCGCGCGCGAGAAAGCGCTGGAAAAACTTTTGCCCTTGCAACGCGGCGATTTCGTGGGCATCTTCCGCGAAATGGCTGGTTTCCCGGTCACGATTCGCTTGCTGGATCCGCCGCTGCACGAGTTCCTGCCCAACGTGGATGAGTTGCTCGGCGAATTGTCTGAATTGAAGATGGCGCTACGACAGGCGAGGACGCTCGCCGATATGGATCAACTGCTCGATAACATCGATGAAAAGCGACAGCTACTGCATCATGTAAACAAGATTCGCGAGGCCAATCCGATGTTAGGTTTCCGCGGTTGTCGTCTGGGCCTGCTGTTTCCGGAAGTCACGCGCATGCAGTGTCGCGCCATCTTTGAAGCCGCGTGCCAGGTCAAAGGCGAACGCAAACAGGTAATGCTCGAAATCATGGTGCCGCTCGTCTCTATCAGCGAGGAGCTGGCGCAACAGAAAGCTTTGATCGACGAAGTCGCCCGACAAGTCGTCGGCGAGCATGGCATGAACATCGAGTACGAAGTCGGCACGATGATCGAATTGCCGCGGGCCGCCCTCACGGCCCACAAGATTGCCGAGCACGCTGCATTCTTTTCTTTCGGCACCAACGATTTAACGCAGACCACGTTCGGACTGAGCCGCGATGATTCCGGTCGTTTCCTGCCGGCCTACGTTGATCGAAAAATTCTTACTGACGATCCGTTCCAGGTGCTGGATAGCGAAGGGGTGGGCGAACTCGTACGTCTGGGCGCGGAGCGGGGCCGCAGCGTTAAGCCGAACCTGAAAGTGGGCATTTGCGGCGAACACGGTGGCGATGCCCAGTCAATCTCTTTCTGTAACGAGATTGGATTGAACTATGTAAGCTGCTCGCCTTATCGCGTACCGGTCGCGCGCCTGGCCGCAGCGCACGCGGCCCTCGAGGCGAATGATCGCGCCGCCGATCTTGCTGGTGGCAACGGAAAAGTTCGTGAGGCAGTCGGCGCAGCGCAGTTGTAGGAGCATTCCCAACGAATCTCCCAATGAAGTTCGAATGGAATCCTCAGAAGGCCAAACGAAACTTACTCAAGCATGGAGTATCTTTCGAAGAGGCAACTACTGCCTTCCGCGATCCGTTGTCAGTCACAGCCCCGGATTTGACACATTCGACGGCTGAATACCGCTTCGTGACTTTTGGAGTATCGTCAAAAGGTCGGCTATTAACTATTTCACACACCGAGCGAACTGAATCGATTAGAATCATTACCGCCCGAGCATCTACAAAACGCGAGAGAAAGCTTTATGAAGAAGGGTAATTCGTCAGAACTCAATGATTGGGGTAAACGCGAATACAAGCGCTCTGACCTTGGTAAATTCGTTCGCGGCAAATATGCCAAGCGCATTCGCGAATCAACGAACGTTGTGGTTCTTGATCCGCAGGTAGCGAAGGCTTTTCCCAATGATAAGGCCGTCAACACTGCGCTTCGTGGCTTGATTCGATCCACTCGTTCTGACGCCAAGGTGAGCACGAAGCGGAAGAACAAGGTCAGCGACAAGAAGCGCGCTGCCTAGACGGTGCGGCACCGCCTCATCTTCAAAGAGGTTCTTTAGATTCTGAAAGGCTCAATGACATGCGCCCTGCAACCCTCTTTCTTGTCTGCCTGATTCTTGCTTACTCGTTCCTTCCGATGATTTCATCCGCGCAAATGCAAACGCCTGCTCCCAAACCACCCGAGACGGTTTATCTCCTCAAGCCCGCTCACATCTTCGATGGCGAGTCTGCGCAGTTGCACGACAACTGGGTCGTGCTGGTGCGCGGTGAAAAGATCGAAGCAGTCGGTCCGGCCAGCGAGATCAAGCCACCGGCAGGCGCAAAGACGATCGAGTTGCCGGGCCTAACACTCATGCCGGGATTGATCGATGCGCACTCGCACATCCTTTTGCATCCGTACAGCGAAACGGTTTGGAACGATCAAGTTGCGCGTGAAGCCTTAAGCCTGCGCGTGGCGCGCGCGACAAATCACCTCCGCAGCACCTTGATGGCTGGCTTCACATCGCTGCGCGATTTGGGAACCGAAGGCGCGGGCTACGCTGATGTCGGATTGAAGCAGGCGGTCAATCAGGGAATCGTCCCCGGGCCTCGTTTGTTTGTCGCGACTCGCGCGATTGTGGCGACCGGCAGCTACGGGCCCAAGGGCTATGCTCCTGAATGGAATGTACCGCAGGGCGCGGAAGAAGCCAGCGGCCCGGAAGAACTCACGCGCGTGGTGCGCGAACAGATTGGCAAAGGCGCCGATTGGGTTAAGGTCTACGCGGATTATCGTTGGGGAGCCGGCGGCGCCGCGCACGCGACGTTCACGCTCGAGGAGTTGAAGCTGGCTGTAGAGATCGCCAGGAGCGCTGGGATCCCGGTTGCCGCGCACTCAACTTCCACTGAAGGCGCGCGCCGCGCAATTCTCGCGGGCGTGGACACGATCGAGCACGGCGATGGATTAACGCCAGAACTGCTGCGCCTGATGAAGGAACGAGGGATCGCACTCTGTCCGACTCTGGCAGTGGCCAGCGCCGCGACCATGGAAAACAAGAAACGAGTCTTCAAAGAAGCGCTGGACTCCGGCGTGACCATCGCCAGCGGCAGCGACGTCGGAGTCTTCGCCCACGGCGATAACGCGCGCGAGATCGAAACGATGGTGGCGTGGGGAATGCCAATTGTCGATGCTCTGCGTTCCGCTACCTCGATCGATGCCCGCGTGCTGCACATGGAAGACAAGATTGGTCGCGTGAAGACTGGGTTGTTCGCGGATTTGATCGCGGTCGAGGGCGATCCGACTCGAGATATTTCAGCTCTGCGCCGCGTGCAATTCGTGATGAAGGGCGGGATGGTCTACAAACAGCCGTAAGACTGACTGTTACAGAACCGCGAGCAGTAGTGGCGAGCGGGATCAGGATGCTCTTTGGGCTTGTTACTTGCCGGCAGACTCCATTCCTCAAAGCCAAACTTGAGTCCTTAACCCGCTCGCTACTCGTCGCGGTTCCGTAACTGCATTGGCCTGATTGACAAGTTTCGAACTGTAGTATTTCGTGGGAGAAGCAGACTTTTTTTTGGCTGGGAGGCAGGGACTCGAACCCCGATAGCCAGATCCAGAGTCTGGAGTCCTACCATTGGACGACCTCCCAGCAGCGAAATCGAATTTACGAGACTCGTTGCGCGAAAGTCAAACGTCACCTTTTCATATCATTGACACGTCAAGGCCGTAATACTCTGGTCGCTTAGCAATAACTCCTGCGGTGAAAAAGTTCTTGCACTAATCATTTGCGATCAGCAGAATATTCGCGCGCGGCATTCTTGCGGGTTCAGCCGCGGCCTTCACGTTCGACGATCACCCACGCAGTTCGAAAAAATGAAAGTAAGAATCAATGAACGATACAGAATCGCCCCGACCCGACGACGCGGCGCGTTTGCAAGCTGCGATCGACGATTATGAAAAAAAGCTCGCCGCCGCGGCGGACTTAGTGGCGCGCGTTCGGCATGAAATCAACAATCCACTGGCGGCTTTACTTGGGCAGGCGCAATTGCTCCTGCGCGAAGAATTGAGTGACAAGGCCCGCCGGCGCGCGGAGACAATCGAAGCGCAGGCAAAGAGAATTCAGGAGATTGTGGCGGAACTAAGAGTGATCCAGACGCCTCCGCCGGCCGGAAACAAAACTTAATTCCGACGTCCTAGGCGAGATCGAAAAGAAGTAACTCTGCTTCGTCAGCAGCAATGATTTTGAGCGCCGGTTCGTGGCTCACAGCCGCGCCGTCTCCCTGGTTCAACGCGTGTCCATTCACGTCAAGGTTGCCGCGCGTCACCTGAATCCATGCGTACCGGTTCTGAGTTATCGGGTGTTCGAGCGAGGCATTGGCCTCGAGTATTGCGGCGTACAGCTCGGCGTCTTGTTGAATCGTGACTGAGCCGTCGCGGCCGTCGCTGGACGCCACCAGACGCAAGCGATTCCGCCGCTCATCCTCGGAAAAAGCTTTCTGTTCGTAGCTGGGCGCGAGATTGCGCGCCCGCGGCACAATCCAAATTTGCAAAAGGTGCACGCCTTCGGAATCCGATGGATTGAATTCGCTGTGTGCGACGCCGGTGCCTGCGCTCATGCGTTGCACGTCCCCCGGGCGAATGACTGAACCATTACCCATACTGTCGCGATGCTCGAGCGCACCCGAAAGAATGTACGTGATGATTTCCATATCGCGGTGCGAGTGCGTGGGAAAACCTTTACCGGACGCCACGCGGTCTTCGTTGATGACCCGCAGACTGCGAAAGTGCATGTGCGCCGGATCGTAGTACTGATCGAAAGAGAAGGTGTGATACGTGTCGAGCCAGCCGTGGTTCAGATGGCCGCGTTCTTCTGATTTGCGAATGGTAATCATAGCATCACAAATTAACCACAGCGGGCACAGAGGAAATGCAAAGTGATTCGCGAATCGTCTCCATCAGTTTCGGCAGATCGTCACGTGTATAAATGGGAATCGCCTCAATGTTAAGGCCAACCGACAGGCTGCTTCGCCATTTCTCGAATTGCTCAATCGCTGTCTCGCGCTCCGCCTCATCAATCGTCGAAAGATACAACGCGTTGGTTTTCGCTAGAGTTCGGCGCGCGGAAGTCTTCATCTTGTTCTCACCGGCGCGCGCACACGTGATCGAGTAATCGGCTTCGATATATTCCAGAAAGCTGTTGCCCTCGACAATTACGCCAGAACTCTGCACGCGTGACAACGCTTCATTAATACCGGCTTCGACCTGGTCTTCGCCGACGATAACCCAATGGACATTCACCGCGCCCGCGTCCCAGAAACGTCCGGTATCTTTGCCGAATTCATAATTCGCTTCGCGGCCGGAACGAATCAAAGGCTGGTCGCGCAACAAATCGCTGACGCAACAGCCGCTCGGATCTTTGCCGCAGGAACGGTAGTGACCGCGCGTGAGCTTAATCGCCTCCCAACCTGGCAATCGCTTGAGCAGTTCGCACGCGAGCGTCGTCTTGCCCGTGTTCGACGACAAGCCGCTGACGGCTAGAACGATTGGACGCGTGTTCATCAATTGACCGAAGAGAGCAAAATGCGGGCGAGTTGTTCGAGCCCGGCGGCATCTTCCGCATCGAAGCGCGCGATTTTCGGACTGTCCAGATCGAGCACGCCGATCAGGCGCGAATTTTTCATCAGCGGCACCACGATCTCTGAATTAGATGCGCTGTCACAAGCGATGTGGCCGGGAAACTCATGCACGTTGGGCACGATTACCGTTTCGCCCTTGGCCGCGCCCGCACCACAGACGCCCTGGCCGACGCGGATGCGCACGCACGCCGGCTGTCCTTGAAAGGGACCGAGCACGAGCTCGTCGTCTTTCGCAAAGTAGAAGCCGGCCCAATTCAAATCTGGCAGCGAATGAAAGATCAGCGCCGAGAAGTTCGCCGCATTCGCGACCAGATCGCGCTCGCCGGCGAGCAGACTCGAAAGTTGCGCCGCAAGTTGATCATAAAGGTCTTTCTTGGATTCCATACTTCTCGTCAACCACAAAGACACAAAGGCACAAAGCCGATTAAGAAAATCTTTGTGTCTTCGTGTCGTCGTGGTTAATGTCTGTCGCTGCTTGAATACTAATCACCACCGACTTCGAGGCCGGCGTATGACTCTTGTCAGCGAAATAGTCGATCGGTACCAACACGTTTGCTTCCGGGAAATAAGTCGCGGCGCAGCGGCGCGGAATGCTGTAGGGCACCACTCGAAAACCGCGCGCGATGCGTTCCGTTCCGTCGTGCCGGCTAATCAGATCAACCAGTTGCGCTTCTCGCAGGTTTGCCAGACGCATGTCGTCGGCATTCAGAAACACGACACGCCGGCCATTCCGAATCCCACGATAGCGATCGTCCAAGCCGTAGATCGTAGTGTTGAATTGATCGTGGCTGCGCATCGTCATCATCAGGAATTCGCCGTCCTGCAAATTGATCTGCGGCAATGGGTGGATCGTGAAGTGGGCTTTCCCGTCCCTGGTCTTGAAGTCGCGCCGGCGAATGGGATTCGGCAGATAAAACCCGCCCGGCTCGCGCACTCGTTGGTTGTAGTTCTCAAAATCCGGCACGACATGCTCGATATGTTCGCGGATGCGATCGTAGTCGGCGACCAATCCGTCCCAATTCACCGTACTGCGAGCGCCAAGCGTCGCCTTCGCTAAGCCGGCAACCATCGCCGGTTCGCTTAACAGATACTCTGACGCCGGGTCCAGGGTTCCGCTCCATTGCTCGACGACGGCCATTGAGTTTTCCGTAGTCACGAATTGCGGACCACTCGTCTGCTGATCGATCTCCGTTCGCCCGAGGCAAGGAAGAATTAGCGCCTGCTTACCGGTGATTAGATGCGCGCGATTCAACTTTGTAGAAACGTGCGCGGTTAAGCTACAGCGCCGCAGCGCTTCCGCTGTGTATTCCGTGTCGGGTGTGGCCGAAAGAAAGTTGCCACCCAGCGCGAAGAACACTTTCGCCTGGCCGTCATGCATCGCCTTGATCGCGTTCACCGTGTCGTAACCATGTCGTCGCGGCGGTCTAAAATTGAATTCCTTTTCCAGGCTGTCGAGGAACTGCGGGGTTGGCTGTTCCCAGATACCCATCGTGCGATCGCCTTGCACATTACTATGGCCGCGTACCGGACAGAGACCCGCGCCGGGTTTGCCCATCTGTCCGCGCAGCATCATCAGATTAACGATTTCCTGAACATTCCCGACCGCATTTTTGTGCTGCGTCAAACCCATCGCCCAGCAAAAAATCACTCGTTCGGAATCGATGAAGATGCGCGCGGCCTCAGCAATCTGCTCTTTGGTTAGTCCCGATTGTTCGACAATCTCGGACCACGCCACGGTATTCAAATTCTCTTTGAACTCAGAAAATCCAATCGCATAGTCGTTGATGAATTGGTGATCGAGCACAGTGCCGGGAGCGCCATCTTCTGCATCCAGAACTTCCTTGCTCAGGCCTTGGAGAAGAGCGACGTCGCCATTAATGCGCACCTGCAGGAATAGATCGGCGAGCTGAGTGCCACCACCCGGCCATTTCCAGAATTCCTGGGGATGTTTGAAGCGCGTCGTGCCGACTTCGGGGAGGGGATTGATATGCACAATCTTGCAGCCACGACGTTTCGCAGCCAGTAACGTCGACAGCATGCGCGGATGGTTCGTGCCGGGATTCTGGCCAATAACGAAAATCGCATCGCACAGATCGAAATCCTCGAGCGTCACGGTGCCCTTACCGAATCCGAGCGCTTCTTTCATCCCGGTGCCGCTCGATTCGTGACACATGTTCGAACAGTCCGGCAGATTATTCGTGCCGAATTGCCGCACGAAGAGTTGATAGAGAAAGGCGGCTTCGTTGCTGGTGCGGCCGGACGTGTAGAAGATTGCTTCATCAGGCGAAGCGAGCGAGTTGAGTTCGCGCGCAATCAGGGCGAACGCCTCCGGCCATTGGATCGGCTCGTAATGCTGCGCACCCTCACGCAAAATCATCGGCTGCGTCAGCCGTCCTTGTTGATTAAGCCAAAGGTCGGACTGCGCGGCTAATTCTGGGACGCTCCACTTCGCAAAGAACTCCGCGGTGATCCGCTTTGTGGTGGCTTCGTCGGCGACATGCTTTGCGCCTTCTTCGCAGAATTCGAAATGAGAGCGCTCGCCATCAGGCTCAGGCCAGGCGCAACCAGGACAATCGATACCCCGCTTTTGATTCAGTTGCAGCAGCGTGCGCGTTCCGCGCACCAGACCCATCTCGCCCCAGGCAAATCGCACAGCCGTCAGTGCGGACGCCATGCCGCCCGCAGCTTTGCTCATGGGTTTCAGCTCAGGCGCCGTGGATTCAAGCGGAGGTTGGGCGCCTGGGATCGGTTGATCGGGGGGCCCGGGCAATGCCCGGTCAATTTCTGGTTTGGATTCAGCCACTGCTAATAAGTTTGACGCGATCAGATTCTAGAAATCAAAAACCAGTTTTGCAAAAGAGTTCGGTCCGCGTAGCGGACGTTTTGACAGTAGCCCAGCACTTCAAAGAATACCTCGAAGCCCGTGAAACAGGCGACAGAAAGAGATCGCGCGTAAGCTTCGGTAGCCGCTAAAGCGGCTCAGAAGACGAAGAGCTATCCCGTACCCAGCACTGAAGTGCTGGGCTGCTATCAAATGTCCGCTACGCGGACTAATTGACTTACTCCCGCGTTTCGCTTAAAAGCTTCTTCTCTCGTCGGTTGTCAATCCGACTCGCAACGCAGCTTCATGTCGCCATTCTCCAAGGAGCCCAAATGTATCTGAAAAAGATCAGCAGTCTGTTCTGTGCCACTCTCTTCTTGATCGTCACCGCGGCCTTCAGCGTCCACGCGCAGAATGGGTACGCGCGAGATCCAAATCAAGCCGTCGATGACGACTATACGAAGAAGATTGCCGAATACACGACGGAGAAATTCTTCAACTCGCCGCTCACCGATTACTTACCGGCGTCGCCGAATGTTCCCACTCCGAAAGCGGTGTTGGGCGATGTCGCGGGCGCGCCCGGCAAGCTGCCTTACGCTGCGGATGTCTACAAGTACATGCGGATGCTGGAAAAGGCTTCGCCCCGCGTGAAAGTGTTTTCCATCGGCACGACCGAAGAAGGCCGCGAAATGATCGCGGTGGCGGTTGCTTCGGAGAGTTTGTTGGCGAAGCTCGACGAGAACCGGGCGCGCCTGACGAAGCTTGCCGATCCGCGCATGATTAATATGAACGACGCCGAAGCTGACAAGCTCGTCGATGAGTCGTTTCCTATCTATTACATCACCGGCACGATTCACTCGACCGAGACTGGCGCGCCGACCGCAATGATGGAGCTGGCATATCGGCTCGCGGTCGATGATAGCCCGTACATCAAATCGATTCGCGACGGCATGGTCACGCTGATCACGCCGATAGTTGAAGTCGATGGCCGCGATCGTATGGTCGATATTTACAACTGGCATCTGGCGCATCCGGGCGAGAACTGGCCGCCGTTGCTCTATTGGGGACACTATGTGGCGCACGACAACAATCGCGATGCGATGGGCTTGTCGCTGAAGCTCACGCGCAACGTGCTGAACACCTATCTCAGTTGGAAGCCGCAGGTGCTCCACGACCTGCACGAATCAGTCCCTTACCTTTACGACAATACGATTGGCGATGGCCCGTACAACGCCTGGGTTGATCCGATTTTGACTGACGAATGGCAGCTGATCGGTTGGAAGAACGTTTCCGAAATGACGAAATTCGGAATGCCCGGCGTGTTCGCTCACGGCACCTTCGACACCTGGTCGCCCGGCTATCTGATGTTTATCGCGGCGACACACAACGGTATCAGCCGTTTGTACGAGACGTTCGGCAACGGTGGCGCGGACACGCTGGTGCGCACGCTTTCTCCCGATGAGTACCAACGCACCTGGTACAAACAGAACCCGCCGCTGCCGCGCGCGAAGTGGTCGCAGCGCAACAACAATAACTACGAAGAGACGGCGATCCTCATTTCGCTCGACTACTTCAACAAGAACGGCAAGCTGTTCCTGAAAAACTTTTATCTGAAGTCGAAGCGGTCGGTCGAGAAGCCGAAGAACGAAGGCCCCGCGGCTTACGTTTTTCCCGGCGACGATCCACGTCCGGGAAATCAAGCGGCACTCCTGCGTCTGATGCAGGCGCAAGGCTGCGAAGTCCATCGGGCCACTGCGCCGTTCACCGTACAGACGAAAAAGAAAGCGACGCCGCGCGCTCGCGGGACGGCGTCTCCGACACCTAGTCCTTCCGCGTCACCGGCGAAAAAGGACGAAACCGAAGCCAGGACATTTCCTGCGGGCAGCTATCTCGTGCGCATGGATCAACCTTACAGCCGCATCGCCGATGCCTTGCTCGACTATCAATACTGGAGCCCGCGTGATCCGCAGCAAAGTGTTTATGACGACACCGGCTGGACGTTTGGTGAATCCGCCAACGTGCAAGTGGTCCGCGTCACGGATGTGAAGGTTTTGGACGCAGCGATGGAACGGGTGAGTGGAGAAGTGCGCTCGGCAGGCGGCGTGACTGGTGAGGGCTCGACATATCTGGTGAACGCGAACGCCGATAACAATTTGATCTCATTGCGCTACCGTTTGCGCCGAGCCACGTTCGAGGCTGCTGAAGATGCATTCGAAGTGGCGGGCAGAAAGTTCAATCGCGGCTCGTTCATTATCCGCAACGCCTCTACCGAGGAAGTGAATAGGGCAGTCTCGGAACTTGGTATTGCCGCTGTGGCGGTGGGAACGGCGCCCACAGTGAAAACTCATGCTGTTAAAGTCGCGCGCATCGCGATTATGCACACCTGGCTCAACACTCAGGACGAAGGTTGGTGGCGACTGGCTTTCGATCAAATGGGTGTGCCATTCGACTACATCAGCACCCAGGACGTCGCGAAAGATCCGGACCTGAACAAGAAGTACGACGTCATCGTGTTTGGTCCCGGCAACGGCAATCCGAACGCGGTCATTCAAGGACGGCCGATGTATGGCAATCCGCTTCCATGGAAAACGACGCCGCTGACACCCAACATCGGAAAAATTGATTCAACCGACGACATTCGTCCGGGACTCGGCTGGGCCGGTCTGATGAACCTGCAAAATTTTGTGAGGCGCGGTGGAGTATTCATCGGTGCAGATGACGCTGCCAACTTTGCCGTCTCGACGGGTTTCACACCAGGAGTTTCGGTGCAAAGCTCAGCGCGTTTGAAGGCGATTGGTGACCTCTTGAAAACACGCATGGTCGATGCCGCCAGTCCGATTGCCTATGGCTACGGCGACACATTGTCGGTCTATTGCTTCAATGGACCAATCTTCAACGTCAGCAACGTGGCCGGTGGTGGTGGCGGACGCAGAGGGGGCGCCGGTCAGCGCGCCACTGGCCGCGGAACCGTTGACGATCCTGATGTGGTGCAGGGCCGTCCGCCGGCAGAGATGCCTGAGGCACCGCCCCAGGTCGAGACCTGGGAAGCTGCCCCAATTCCTGAAGAGCAGCGCCGCAACCTGGTCGGTTTGATTCCGCCCGAACAGCGGCCGCGGGTGATCATGCGTTGGGGCAACGCTTCGGAGTTGCTGGTGTCAGGCTTGCTCGATGGCGGCGACGAAATCGCGCAACACGCGTCGGTGGTCGACTCGCCGCTCGATCGCGGACACGTGATTCTGTTCTCGAACAATCCATTCTGGCGCGGACAGACTTCGGGAAGTTATTCGCTGGTCTGGAACGTGATGCTGAATTTCGATAACCTGAACGCGGGACGAAAACTGGATGAGAAGTAGACTCGCGAATGCGATGCTTGCGCAACTGGGTCTTTTCGAGAGCAAACGATTATGGAAATTGAAATCACGTTAGCTTCAGGCGGCGATCTGCAAGCGTTTCGCAAAGCCCTGCAATCACAGCCGGGTTTTGCCGGCAGCGACGCGCAACTGGAAATCTGTGAGTCCAGGAAAAAGTGGCGGGCGATAGATCCGACGCTCCTGGTGGCGATTGTCGGCGCCGCGGGCACCGGATTGGGAGCGCTCATTACCGGTCTCTTCCAAATCGGCCAACAAGTAGCCGCGAAAAAATTTGTGGTGGAAACCGGCGGCGGTCAAAAGCTCGAAGTGCCGGCCAATACTCCGCCCGACCAAATCGATCACCTGCTCGACAAACTCAGTCAAATGGGCGAGGTGAAAAAGATTTCAGTAGAATAACAGCCCCATGGCCTTCTGCGCGCTCAATTATCTCCGACCTTAGCGAACACCAACAGCACCTTTGATCCTTTCGGCACCATGGTGCCGGCGGCTGGACTCTGCCAGATAACGTGACCAACGTCAGCGCCACACATTGCTTGCTGATTCGGCGGAACATCGAGCAGGATGTCCTGGTCGGTATTGAAAAGACCTGCGTCGTTGAACAGCTTGGCGCGCGCATTTTCTTTTGAGAGCCCGCACACGTTCGGCACCGGCACCATCACAACTTTGGGCGGCTTGGCCACTACCAAGTGGATTTCAGTTCCGTGACGTACTCGTTCAGGCGGCAACGGCGACTGCTGGATCACAGTGCCGGCAGCATTATTCTCATCCTCCTGATAGAGCGGCGAAGCGTAAAGTTGCAGGGCGCGCAACTTGTCTTGCACTGCGTCGATTTGCTGGCCGATATAGTTTTCGATATCCACCAGGACCACCGGAATGGCGACCCTTAACTCGACATTCACCGGACATCCTAAGTGTCTCGGGTATCGGCTGCCGGCCTGTGGCTTTTGCCAAAGGACGGATCCCGGCGGATCGTCGGACTCAACTTGATCGACTTTCTTTAAGGTCAATCCGTTGCTATTGACGAACGCTTCGGCCGCATAGCGGTCGGAAAAGGTGGGGATCGTGATTGGATCATCACCAAGCGACCCCACGACGAGATTGACGGCGGTGCCGCGGGGCGTATCTTTTCTTCCCGAGGGAAGCGGGTTTTGTTCCACCACGCGCTCGACGTCACAGTCCGGCCGATAGTCGATCGTGCCGACAGTTAGTCGGTTATCCTTTGTGATTTCTTTTGTCGCGTCGTCCAGTTTTTTCCCTTTCACCTTGGGAATCTCGACCAGTTCCCCAGCGCTGACCGTAAGCTTCACAGTTGAACCCGGCTTGACCACTTTGGGCGCTTTGGGATTCTGGGCGACGACATAGTCCTTCGGATATTTCTTGTCGCTCTTGGTTTCTTCCGCAACCTCCAATCCTTTCGTTTCCAGCATGACGCGTGCTTCGGAAATTGGTTTGCCGATCACATCGGGTACGCTCACTTCGAGTGTGACACCGGGTGGAGTACTAATCACTAGTTCGATCTTCGTACCGCGCGGCGCAGGCGCGCCGGCAGGAGGAATTTGTTGAAGCACAACGCCTGGCATACCCGCGTCGGCGCGTCCTTGGATCTTCCCTACGGAAAAACCGGCCGCGGCGAGTTTGCTTTCCGCCGCAGCTTGCGAATCCCCGGTGACGTTCGGAACACCCCCAAGTCGCTCGCCGATACGCGGGGGGCGCTCAACCCGACCAACGCGGTTGGCAATTGCTCGCGCGGCGGCGGCTTTGGTTCCCTGTAAGAGAACGCCGCGTTCGAGCCTGAGATAAGTTGCCGCAAAGGCCGCGGCCAGCGCGGGGTCTTCATCCTTTAGTAGCATCGCTAATGGCAGATAGGCCGCGGGTTGTTCGGGCCGGGCCTGTATGGCGCGGCGATAATTCAGCTTTGCATTCTCGCGATCACCCAAATCATCGTAGAGATCACCGAGATTGAAATAGGCTTCGGCAAAATCCGAATGCGCGGCTATCGCCAGTTGGTGCTGACGCTTGGCACTCGCGTATGACTCGTTGGCCTTCTGCAAATCACCCGTCAAGACAGCCGCATCACCGGCGCCGCGGAAAGCGACACCTAAATCCGTGGTCGTGAACGGATAGATTGACGTCGCCTGCGGATTCGGTCCCAGTACCCGGACGGCCTCAGCGAACATCGCACTTGCATCCGCGGAGTTTCTTTGCAAAGCAGCGTCCCCGGCGAGGATGTTGGCCTCGGCGAGATTCCCGCGCAAGGTAGCGTCGATCGGCGCGGTAACGTTGAGGGTTGGCGGAATGTTAGCCGCAGACCTGGCCGCATCGTAAAAACTTTTTGCCTCACCAGCACGCTGTTCAACCTCCTGCAGATTGCCGCCGTCGAGCGCGATGCGTGCGCGATCCAAGGCCATGTTGCCGAGAAAATTCTGCGCCTTCGGTAGTTTAGCGTCATCGGCCGACAGCGTGATCGATGATGCCGCATTCAAGTCACCAGTCATCCGTAAAGCTTCACCGCGATCGATCGCGAGATCCGCGCGCGCGTTGGGAAATATCTCTTTGCTATACGCGTACAGGGCCCAGGCCGGCTGGCTCCAGTCGTTGTATACATTACCGAGCAATTGCTGGCCGCCGGGCGTGTGCGAAATCAAGGCACTCGTTCGTGCATTCGTGAAGTTTTGACTGCGTTCTGCCACGGTTGCAAAGTGCGAAACCAGATTTTGTGCTGAATAGGTAGGCTGAGTGGTCAGTAACACCTGGCTCGCACGAACGACTGCGTCGTTCACATCCGAGGGCGCCATCACCGGGACATCCACGTTTTGCGTAATCGGAGATTGCTGCCCCGCGATGACATTAAAAGTTTGATCTGACTGCGCCGGCGAAGGAGTCCTGGTCGCGGGCTGTGTCGGCCCCGTTACAGGGCCCTCGATCGTGATCCGGTACAGCCAGTCTAGTTGCGCCTGGCTGCACTTAGTTTCAGTGCGACAATCGAGGCAGATCGCATACACATGCGCTTGATAGACGCCGGGTTGCAGCCCGGTCGCGTCAATTTGAATATTTCTGTCTTCCTTCGCGGAGCCTTTGGGCCCGATCACGTCGAAATATTTTTCGCCGTCTAAGGAGAACCATGGTGCACTGTCGGACGTGCGAAACTCGTAACGGTGGGTCTGGAGACATTCAGAGTGAATGTTATAGGTCAAAGGCTGGATCGAAACTCGCCCGGTAGGAAACTTTAGCTCGCGCGCGAATTGATCTTGCGCGGGCATGTAGAAGAAAACTGCCGGCCGGAAGAACGACAACGCTGTCAGCTCCGCTTGTTCTTCGGTGGTTGGTGTGGGAATCGGGGGCTGGTTAGGCATGTCGCTCTTGCCCTCGGCAACTTCTACCACACCTTCGATAACGGTCAGACGCGCGCGGTGTGCGTCAATGATCTCAAGGTCGTACTCAGTGCCGCGCGCGCTCAAGCGCGCATACCTCGTTTGCGAGCTGAACTGGTCCTTAACTTTGGCCCACATGCGGCCCCACCAACTGTCGCTCGAGCCGATTTCTAC
>DATNEI010000083.1:0-35419 GCA_035606795.1 Pyrinomonadaceae bacterium | reverse complement strand
CCTGGCGCCACAAGTTCAGTCATTGACGCAAATTGGGATTTCACCCGCGCCAGCCGCGCCGTCGCCGGCAATCACCGCGCGCGAGTACACGTGTCCGATGCATCCGGAAATCGTGCGCGATCGCCCGGGCCCTTGTCCGATCTGCGGAATGGCTCTCGAGCCGGTCACGATCACGGCGCACGAAGACGAGAATCACGAATTGGCCGATATGACGCGGCGATTTTGGGTCAGCGTGCTCCTGACGTTGCCGGTGTTTCTCCTCGGAATGAACGAGCTGCTCCCGGGCCGGCCATTCGAACGAATGGCTTCGATGAATGTCCTGGGTTGGATTCAGTTCGTGCTGGCCACGCCGGTTGTCGTGTGGTCTGGCTGGCCTTTTTTCGTGCGGGCTTGGCAGTCCGTCATCAATCGCAGTCCCAACATGTTCACGTTGATCGGCTTGGGCGTCGGTGTCGCCTACATCTACAGCGTGGTCGCGAAAACTGCTCCCCACATTTTTCCGTCATCTTTCACAGAGCACGGAGTCGTGCCCGTTTATTTCGAAGCAGCCGCAGTCATCACGACACTCGTCTTACTCGGCCAGGTGCTCGAGCTGAAAGCGCGCAGCCGCACCGGAACTGCAATTCGCGCTTTGCTCGATCTGGCGCCAAAAACTGCGCGGCGAATTCACCACGGCGGTGGCGAAGAAGACGTACCGCTCGATCATGTTCAAGTCGGCGACCGTCTGCGCGTGCGGCCCGGCGAAAAAGTGCCTGTCGATGGTCGCATCATCCAGGGCTCGAGCGCCATTGATGAATCAATGGTCACCGGCGAACCGATTCCGGTGGAGAAGCAGGAAGGCGATGCCGTCATTGGGGCAACTGTGAACTCGACGGGATCGTTTGTGATGAGAGCCGAACGCGTCGGTACGGAAACCATGCTGGCGCGCATCGTGCAAATGGTGGCGGCAGCGCAACGGAGCCGAGCGCCGATTCAGAGACTTGCGGATGTAGTCGCCAGTTACTTTGTTCCCGCCGTCATGGCCGCGGCCCTGATCACTTTTATCGTGTGGGCTTACTTCGGACCTGAGCCTCGCTTTGCGTACGCGCTCATCAACGCCGTCGCCGTGCTCATCATCGCTTGCCCGTGCGCACTTGGCCTGGCAACACCCATGTCGATCATGGTCGCCATGGGGAGAGGCGCTACGGTTGGCGTACTCTTCAAAAATGCCGAAGCCATCGAATTGATGCGCAAGGTTGATACGATCGTCGTCGATAAGACCGGGACCCTCACCGAAGGAAAGCCGGAACTCGTTTCCGTAATTGCGATGGGCAATCTCGCGGAAAACGAAATATTGAGACTGGCGGCAAGTCTCGAGCGCGCCAGCGAACACCCGTTGGCGGCGGCGATTGTGCGAGGCGCAGAGGAACGCGGAATTCAATTGACGAACGTAGATTCGTTCGCGTCGGTTACCGGCAAGGGCGTGTCCGGTATCGTCGCAGGACACTCAGTCGCGCTGGGAAATCGCGCACTTGTCGATCAGCACAACGTTAACATTGTCGAACTGAGCGCAGAAGCTGATCGATTACGCGGGGGCGGTCAAACAGTGATGTTCGTCATCGTGGATGGGCGTCTGAGCGGACTGATCGGCGTTGCCGATCCGATCAAACAATCGACTCCCGAAGCTATTCGGTCGCTGCACGCAGAACATGTGCGCCTCATCATGGTCACCGGCGACAACCGAACTACGGCCGAGACGGTCGCCAGGAAACTAAATGTCGACGAAGTCATCGCTGACGTGCTGCCCGAACAGAAGGTTGAAGTCGTCAAACGTCTGCAAGATCAAGATCGCCTGGTCGCGGTGGCCGGCGATGGCATTAACGACGCTCCCGCGCTGGCCCAGGCGAATGTCGGAATCGCGATGGGAACCGGAACCGACGTCGCGATGGAAAGTGCGGACGTGACGTTGGTGAAAGGTGATTTGCGTGGCATCGTGCGCGCGCGTCGCCTAAGCGCGGCCGCGATCCGCAACATCAAGCAGAATCTATTTTGGGCGTTTGTCTATAACGTTTTGGGAGTGCCGCTGGCCGCGGGAGTGCTCTATCCAGTCTTTGGCATTTTGTTGAGTCCGATGATCGCCGCCGCGGCGATGAGCTTCAGTTCAGTTTCAGTAATTGCCAATGCGCTGCGCCTGCGGCGCGCGCAGTTGTGAACCTCGAAAACTGTGACGCAGTTGAAATTAAACTGTTGCGACTGCTTGAGGTTGACCTGCTGCCGGCACAAAGCGCGGTAACGGCGTCGATTCGAAACACTTGCGAATGTCATCGGCCTCGACCGTATCCTGCTCTAAGAGCAGAGCCACAAGTCGGGCAATCGACTCGCGATCTCGGGTGACAATCTCGTGGGCCCGGTTGAGTTGCGCGTTGATAATCTCGTTCGTGGCTTCATCCGCGCGATCGAGAAGGCTGGCGCTTTCCGCCTGCTTCTCAGTGAGATAGATCGGGCCGAGTGGGCTCATGCCAAATTCTCGCACCATCTTGGTGGCGATCTCGACGGCCCGCTCGATGTCGTTCGCCGCGCCGGCGGTCATCGTCTCCAGGACGATCTGTTCAGCCGCGCGTCCGCCGAGCAGAATTGCAATTTGATCTTCGAGATACTCGCGCTTCTTCATCAGACGATCCCGATCCGGTAGAGCTTGCGTTACACCGAGCGCGCGCCCGCGGGGCAGGATCGAGACTTTGTGAATCGGATCGCCATTCTTGGCTGCCAGTCCCACCGCAACGTGGCCTGCTTCGTGGACCGCAGTGGCGTACCGCTCATCTTCGTCCATCATGAAGCCCTGGCGTTCTGCGCCCATCAGAATCTTGTCGCGGGCGTATTCGACGTGCGTGCGCGCCACCGATTCGCGATGATCGCGGGTGGCGGCGATGGCGGCTTCATTCAAAAGATTGGCGAGGTCGGCGCCGGAAAAACCCGGAGTGCCACGCGCAATCCAATTCAATTCGAGATCGCGGTCAAACGGAATCTTGCGCGCATGAACCTTGAGAATCTCTTCGCGACCGCGCACGTCGGCGAGATTCACCATGATTTCGCGATCGAAACGGCCCGGCCGAGTCAGCGCCTGATCCAAAACGTCTGGACGGTTCGTTGATCCAATCACGACGATGCTGGACGTTTGATCGAACCCGTCCATCTCGATTAGCAACTGGTTCAATGTCTGATCCTGATCCGCGGAGCCTGAATCGTTTCCGCGTCCGCGCTGCCGGCCAAGGGCATCGATTTCGTCGATAAAGATGATGCAGGGCGCAAGTTTTCTGGCTCGGGCAAACAGGCGCCGCACACGGGCGGCACCGACGCCCACAAATTTTTCTTGAAAGCTTGATCCGGAAACTGAAAGGAAGGGAACGCCCGCTTCACCGGCAGCAGCGCGCGCCAACAGAGTCTTGCCGGTTCCCGGCGGGCCGAAAAGCAGAACACCGCGTGGAGCGCGTCCGCCCAGACGTCCGAAGCTGACCGGATCGCGCAGAAATTCGATCGTCTCGGCTAGTTCCGCCTTTGCTTCATCAACGCCGGCTACATCGGCGAAAGTCTCAGTTTGTTTGCCGCTGTAGTCGGTGAGATTGAAGTTTCCCGTGCGGCCGTTGATGGTGGCGTGAACTCGCCAACCCACCAAGCCAAAGGCAGCAAGAACCAGAACAGGCCACGAATAACTCAGCAGCGAGATGCCGAAGTTCGGTTGCGCCAGGGCAAACTCGACGGGCACGTGGTTCTTTCGGAACAGTTCGACGATGGTCTGTCGAAACGACTCGCCGGCAACGACACTCTCAACTCGCTGGCCGTTAGTCCTGGTGACAATCAGCGCGTCGCCATCGACGGTGACCGCGGTCGCCGTACCCGCCTCGGCGATCGCATAGAGTTCAGAGTAATTAAGTTTTTGCGCAGACGATTTCGCGCTGCGATAGCGCATCAGTGAGATCGAACCAGCTGCGAGAGCGGTGACGAGGAAAAGGAGGACAGCGACGGTCGCTTTCTGAGATCGACCGGCAAACTTTTGAATACGGAAGCTCATACAAATTTTACTGGCGGAGACGTGCTGCCGCCGGCAACTCCATTAGATCGATTAGTCAAAGGAACTAGAGGATTGGAAGCGAGGTGTGTCGGGAAGGCTAACGAAACCCTAGTGCTCGCGGTACCCGCGAGCAAAACTATTTAGCCACAAAGTTTAGTCCCAAGTCCAGTGTCAAATCATACAAATGCCATCCAATCGCGAAAGAAATACCACAAGTCGCCGTTCGGTGTCGGACTTTCATCCGAATGGAACCTGCTAAGGTTTGCCAAGCCGCGCCGCCGTGCTTCCGTACACTTTGATGGCGCTCCGCAATGTCTTAATCCAAGCCGAGGGCCGGGAAAAATGGAAGAACGCGGGATTGTCTGGGGTCTTTCGCTCGGGGCATGGCTGTTGCCAAGACCCTGGTCGAGCAATTCGCTTTCGCAGGAGGAGGTAAAGAACAATGCTTTGGACGATTTTTGTAATTCTGTTGGTTTTGTGGCTGGTCGGTTTAGTGTCGAGCTACACGTTGGGTGGCTTCATTCACTTGTTGCTCGTGCTGGCGATCATTGTTCTGGTGATTAACTTGTTATCAGGACGCAGAACCGTCGTCTAGTTCGCGACCTCGCACCGCAATCAGTTTTTAGAGAAACGTTTGAAGAGCAGGAGTGGCGTGCGTGCGCTGCTCCTGCGACTTCGAATTACGGATTGTGCGTGCTGTGCGTGGGCTGGGAACCCATTTCCATTTTCGCCGGCCTGAGTCGAACGAACAGACGCCAACCAATAAGGTCGGTTCCATAAATAGGTTCTAGACGTTTAGGCTTTGAGTAAAAGGTCGCGTCGCCGCCAACCGCGACCGAAAGACACTTGGTGTTCCAAATATCGCGCGCGCCGCCGAAGGTGAAAGCGCCGATGCGAAACACGGGATGGTGTTGTGCGATGCCCAGCAACGCGCGGTCTGAAGGACGCAGTAAGTCATCTTTGTCAACCAGCTCCAGTCGCGTGTACAGATAATTCTTATCCCAAAACTGGACGGTCGATTCAGCGGTGTAACTGTTCAGATTGATAATGCCGTCGTCGTGACCACGCACATGATTGCGTCCCCAGATAAGGGCTGATGCCCAGTTGCCGCGATTGAGCTTCCGATTGTATTGAAGCGACGCGGTCGTGCGCCGCACGTCGACGTCTGGTTCCTGGTTCTCAGGACTACGCAAGAATCCGTGACTGACTTGCAGAGCCCAATTTCGGTTGGGCATGAACCACAGCCGTGCCGAGCGTGAATTCCATCTGTGTGCGTCAAAGTCGTAACGGTTTTCATCAGGCTCGCGGCCGTTGAATACGGAACCTTCCAGTTTGAACCAACGATAGGTGAAGCCAGTCGTCAATACGCCAAAGCTGATGTGCGTCGAGTCCTGCAAATGATGAGCGAGAGTTGCGGAGGGATTCTCAGAAGCCGATGCCCGATGCATGAAAGCGACCGGCCCCAGGGCGGGCTCGCCGGGATAGCCAAAATAAGTGAACCATGTGGCGCGTTCGCCGAGCGGGTGCGTGTATTGCGCGGACAACTCCATGAACAGATCGTGCGGGTGCTGCCGATCGATCAGCGGCTCGCCTTTGTAAGTCTCTCCCGTTTGAAACAAGAGCGGTGATCCGCCGGGCGGAAACGTGAACGGCTCGGCGCTGAGCATCCCGCGCAGTTGCAGAGTTCCTCTCCCCAGCTTGTGATAAGCCATCGGCATGAACCAATTGGCGGATTCAAATTTGGTAACACCCCGCGGGCCTGCTTGATGATTCACATCGATGAAGACGTTGTAGTGAAACATCAACAGCCAATCGCTTTTCATCCAGTGTTGCATGTACATCGGCGCTGATGAAGGTTGCCATGCTGTACCTGAACCTATCGCGCCCATCGGCATCGCGTTTTTCTCGCTTGATCCGACGCGAATGCCCATGTCGTCGCCGTTAATCACAATTAGCGAGCCCATATTCATGTTTCCCGACATGTCGGGATTCATTCCGGGCATTTGCCCCATCGGACTCGCCGAAGGACTCGCCGATGGCATCGGCATTTTCATACCGGGCATTTGCCCCATCGGACTTGCTGAAGGACTCGCCGATGGCATCGGCATGTTCATTTTCATTTGGGGCGAAGCTGCAGGAGTCGGCGACGCGGTGGGCATTTGCATGCCCGGCATTTTCTCGGTCGCTGGAGTTGGTGAAGGGGATGACGCCGGCGTCGGTGTTGATGACGGCATTGGCATTCCGTGCTTATGCTGTGCCTGGGCTGACCAGGTGCAGAGCACTGCGATCAGGGTGAGCACGCATGGGATGAAGCGAGTTGCTAACATTACCGTGTGATTGAAAAAGGGCGCGACCTGGCGTAGCGCCGCGCCCGAAAGAAAAAATGTTTACTGGCCGGTCTTTTTCTTCATGTCTTTCATGTTGCACGAATCCCCACAGCAGCATTCGTGTTTGTCCGAAGACGCAGTCGTCGCGGTGTGGTGCGCGCCGTTTTTCATTTCGCACGAATCACCACAGCAACAGCAAGCGTCTTTGTCCGATGACGCGGCATGATTTTTCATGCCGTCTTTCCTGGTCATCTCGCACGAATCACCACAGCAGCAGCACGACTCTTTGTCCGATGACGCAGCATGATTCTTCATGCCATCTTTCTTCGTCATCTCGCATGAATCGCCACCGCAGCAGCAAGACTCCTTGTCCGATGACTCAGCATGATTCTTCATGCCATCTTTCTTCATCATCTCGCATGAATCGCCGCAGCAACATGAGGCTTTTTTCTCGCTGCCTGACTGCGTGGCGTTCTGTGCGAACGCCGCGCCGGCCAGCGCGAGTGTCAGTCCCAGCGCAAAGGCTGGAACACATCGTCTAAGACTTTTCATTTCCGTTTCTCCTCTAAGAAAGATAATTGCCGGCATCAGGGGGAATACACTGATGCGCACACCCGCAGAAAGCGGGACCACGACTGATTTCAGGCAGAGTTCTAGATTAGAAAGGCACAATCGAGCAGGTAGGAATGCGCCCGATTAGGTAGTCGCAGTGGAGGTGCGACAGGTTTCTGGGGGGAACTTGAAAGTTTGAAAGCGGAAGAATCTGTGTTCGACAAGGCCGAGGCGTCGTCGTTTCCATTGGAGCGCGACACAAAGACGATCGAGCCGCTGGTCAGCGGGCAACAACTCATTGCCGCGCTCTGCACCGGCGCTGGAACGGTGAACTCTTTGAATTCGCTGCGCGTCGTTTGGCTTGCCGCTTGAGATCGCCTGGCGTGTTTGCGTTTGGCTTTGCAGCAAGCATGCGCGTCCATCGAGCCGGACATGTGCGTCATTGAGGACATGTCCACGCCGTCTGATGAATCCATCTCGCGCATTGCGCCTTGGGCGTAGCTCACCATCATGCAGCCGGCCCCGGCGCACCAGAACATGAGCGCGAACGCGAGTGCCTTGGACATCTTTCCAGCGAGATTCACGTGAAGAAGTCTACTCCGGCGAATGATAGTTGTCGAGAATCTCCATCTGACATCCCAAATCAGTTGTGCGTCTTTCGGAAAACGCAAGCGAGTGAAACAGCCCGAGAAAAGTCGCCAGCCATGCTGCTAAGGCCAGATAAACAAAGAAACCCGGAATCGTCATCAACGCGCGAAGTTAATCGCTTTCGAAAGTTGATACGTGCAGAGGGTGACATCCTTGCCTGCTAGGGCGCGGTCATCATGCGGCCGCGCGCACGTTCGTTATGCGCGAAGACGCGCTTCATACAGTTCTTACCGAGCAAAACCTCAGAGCAATGAATATGCCTCTCAAAAAGGCCTTTTTTCCACGGCAACTGTCACAAGTGACAGGTTCGAGCTTGCGGAAAGTTCCGCACAATTTGAGAGAAAAAACCCAAGCAGATTTGCGTTAGATTGCGGTTTTTTAGCCGAAGTTACGCGGTGGACGCGGGCACGTTTCTTGCTGTTGCGCCAGCTGGGATTCCGCTCTTCTAAATTATTTTCGCAATTCGCCTGCGTCGACAGGCACCTTCAATTCGTAAACAGGAGGCTCCAAGTGAGACTCAGGAAAATCATCAGCGCAACGCTTGTCCTGGGTGCAGCGTTGGCGGTTGTGGGGTGGCTAATAGGAGCACGAAGTTCGCAGGCGACCACGCGGCCCGCAGCGACGGACGACAAGCCGGCGCCTTCGGATTACGTCGGCACTGAAGTTTGCAAGGACTGCCACGAAGATCAATTCAAAGCGTACTCACACACCGCGCACGCAGACCTCGCCAAGATTGCCGATTGGAAAAACAAAGTGACCGGATGCGAATCGTGTCACGGCCCGGGCAAGGCGCACGTCGAAGGCGGCGGTGATGTCACCAAAATCATTTCCTTCAAGAACAAGTCTCCGAAGGAAGCTTCTGAGACTTGTCTGACGTGTCACGCCGGCAAAGAGGAACGGAACAACTTCAAGCGTGGCGAGCACTGGCGCAATGATGTCGGCTGCACCGATTGTCACTCGCCGCACGGAACTGCGACCGGTCGAAACCTGGCGAGTTCTAATTATCACGTGACGAGTGTGAACGGTGAGAAGCCGGGCTTCGCGACAACTCGCATGCTCAAGGCGAATGATCCGCAACTCTGCATTAGTTGCCACAACGAAGTGAAGCCGCAATTCAACATGCCGTTCCATCACAAGGTTCTGGAAGGCACGATGCGTTGCAGCGATTGTCACAACCCGCACGGTGGCTTTGAACTGAAACAGACGCGTCTGGCGACCGGCGCTGATGCTGCTTGCATCAAGTGTCACACGGACAAACAAGGTCCCTTCACTTACGAACATGCACCGGTGAAAACTGAAGGTTGCAGCGCGTGTCACACGCCGCATGGCTCCGCCAATCCGCGGTTGCTGCGATACAGCTCAGTCAATCAACTCTGCCTGACCTGCCACAGCGCCGCGCATGACGTGGGCGCCGTCGAACCGGCCGGGCCGCAACACAACCAAAACGCGCAATACGCCAACTGTACGGCGTGCCACGTGAAGGTCCATGGTTCGCGCACGAGTCCCGTGTTCTTCCGTTGACCGGCCCCAGCGTCAGTAGATCGGGGCAACGGCCCGATCGTGAGGGACGGCTCAGTCACACCGAGATGTTTGGCAAAGGATAAAAGTCATGAAAAGCAACACGACAAAGCGGTTGCGAATGGTTTTGGAAGTAGGGTTGGGCTTGCTTTTGCTCGGTGCCGTCGCACAGGCGCAGACGACTACGGATGACAAATCAAAAGGGAAGACCACCACGCCGGCTGCCAAGACTGACAAGGTCCCGACATCGACGACCACCGGTGACGAGGCCGGCGATTACATCATCACGTCGACGATCGAAGTCGGCTATCGGGGCCTGGGGGTCTATGGCGATGAACGAAAGTATCGCAGCGATCTGAACTACAAAGCCGGCCCCCGTCTGTTCGACAGTAGTTTGCTGATGCGGGCGAAGGAAGGAAAGGGAGGTCTGTTCGATACCTTGCTCGTGACTGCGACTGGCTGGGGCGCCGATCCAACCAGCAGCTTGAGGTTGAGCGTCGAGAAGCCCAAGTGGTATCGGTTGGAAGCGAATTACCGCAGAGCGAAGTACTACCGGTACCTCAACAACATCGCGAATCCGAATTGGCTGTTTAGCGGTTTTCCGGTGCCGCCAAATCCGGTGACCGGCTTGCACGGCTACAACACGCGGACTGAATTTGGCGATTTCGATCTCACCATCCTGCCAAAGGACGAGTGGATTCGTTTCAACATCGGTTATTCGCCTGAGCATTACAGCGGGCCGTATTTCACGAATTACCACCAGGGCGGCAACGAATTCCAGGCGCTCGTAAATTCGCGCACTCGCGCAAATGATTTGCGATTCGGCGCCGACGGAAAAATCGGGAAAGTTGACTGGACGTTCCTGCACGGCATCCGCTGGTACAAGGACGACAGCGTCATCAACACCGTGCCGGCTTTTCTCAACCCGAACCCCACGAACACTGCGCGCTTCACAACTTTTGATCGCCAAGAGCCCACTCGCGGGCGCGTCGACTTCACCCGCCTAAGCCTGCACACCTTGCTGGCGTAGCGTTTCGACATCACCGGCCGGCTTATTTACAGCAAGGCCACCGCCAACTCAACTTTTCTTGAGAGGGAAACGGCAACGAACTTCAACACGAGAATTAGCGGACAAATTACGCCGCCCAACGTTCTCAATCTTGGTCTTTACAATATTCCATCATCGGCCTCGCGTCCGAATACACAAGGCGATGTTGGTCTCACGCTTCTGGCGACGGACAACTTCAGAATTTCAAATACCTTCCGCGTTGAAGATTTCACCGTCGACGGGGTTGCCACCTTCAACGATCTGTTTACAGTTTCGCGCGGCGCTTTGGTTGACACGCGCAGCTTCACGTTTTTGCAGGCGTTCAAGACGACGAAGTACCGCAAGTATCAGAACACAATTGAAGGCGACTACCAGTTCACCAGGAACTATTCAGTACACTTCGGATACCGCTACGGAAACCGGCATGAAGAACAAACGTTTACCGGTTATCTCTTAAACTCCAACGCGCCGGCACTCGGTGTGCCGGAATTTGAATCGGAAGAGAACCACACCCACGCGCTGCTCGGAGGATTCCGGATGCGGCCGACAAAGAATTGGACCGTTTACTTTGACGCCGAGCACGGCACCGCCGACAACGTCTTCACCCGAATCGGCAACTACGACTACACAAACCTGCGCGCCAAGAGCCGCTGGGCGGCGAGTCGCAAGGTGAATCTGAACCTGGGTTTGATCGTTCGCGACAATTCGAATCCCTCAGAGATTGCGGGCGTCTCGCTCTCGGACTTTGGCGTAGACTTGAAGACCCGCAGCTTCCAGTCGTCGCTTGATTGGATGGTCAAAGATAATCTGAGCTTCAATTTCGGCTACAACTACAGCTGGGTGAACAGCGACGCGGTCATCGATTACTTCTATCAAGTGCCGCCGGCCGCGAGCGTGCGTCACCCCAATGGACATGCGCTCTATTTCCAGCGAAACAATTTCTTTTACACTGAGGTGGTCTGGCGGCCGAATCCGCGCGTGTCGTTCTACGGTTCGTATCGCATCAACCAGGACGACGGCCAGGGAAATCGGATTCCTGATCCGGCCGGTAATCCCGGCACGCTCATAACTTCCTATCCGATGAGCTTCCAATCGCCGGAAGGCCGAGTGGCAATTCGTTTGAATCGACATCTCGATTGGAATTTTGGCTACCAGTACTTCAATTACAACGAAGACGGATTCGTGCGGACGTTTCCGCTGAACGCTATGCGCCCGCAAAACTATCACGCGCACCTGCCGTACCTGTCTTTGCGCGTTTACATCGGGCGAAAAGAATAGTTGCGGGGCGATTCGCAGTTGAACACACGCGGACTCCAGCTAAGGTGACCGGCCAAAGCTGGAGTTCGATGTTCTGAAGTGCCGTTAGGCGCGAAGTATTTATACTAAGATGCCCAGAGTGTCTTTGGCCCCTTCATGGGCAACAGGAGCATCGCGCGCCTGAAGGAGCTGGCCGATGTTTTAATTTAGCCTGAACTATATGCATTATGCCGCTCTGCGGCTTCGCACCGAATAAGAGAGCGTGCCGATTTCTCAACGGCGATTCATAACGATTGTCTTCGTCGGATTCGCGGCGATGTCTACATGTCTCGGCGTCGGGAGTATGACTTCGGCGCACAACGCGGTAGCGCAAAAGCGCGCGCAGAAACGCGGTCCCCAAAAGCCGAAAGTTAGTGCTAAACCGAAGATCGACTACACGAAGTTCTCGCACACCACCCACGTCGTGGCGCAGAAGCTCGCGTGCAACTCTTGTCATAAAGTGCCTTCGAAGAACTGGAATCTCGTGCGCAAAGGCGACGCAGCGTTTGCCGATGTGACGGAGTTTCCTGAACATTCCAGTTGTCTTGAGTGTCATCGCACGCAATTCTTTGCCCGTGAGCGGCCGGCCCCGGCGATCTGCTCGAACTGCCATATTGCCGTCACACCGCGCGATACTGCGCGTTGGCTTTTCCCCAGCCTGGGTGATCTGATAGATCCAAAACTGAAGCGACGCGAGTTTATTTCTGAATTCGGCGTGGGCTTTCCGCATGACAAACACATCGACGTAGTCAGCCTTAATGTGAAACCGCATCCTTTCGTGGCTGCGTCTTTTCAGCAGACTAAGTCAGCAATACCGGCGAGTTGTCCCGTGTGTCATCAGACTTATCTTCCGCAGGGAAAGTCGAGTGACGAGTACCTGACAAAACCGCCGCAGAACATCGGCGACAACTTCTGGCTGAAAAAAGGAACCTTCAAAACGATTCCGAACAGTCACACCATCTGCTTCACCTGTCACAACGCAGACTCGGGTATTGCGCCTGAGCCCAAGAACTGCGAAGTGTGTCACAAGCTGGAACCGCCCAAGCCCACGCCAGTGGATTTCGATGCGTCGCTGGCCGCGACGATGGGTGCTGACGCGACGATGCTCGCGCGCTGGAGCCGTCGCATCTCCGCAGGTGGATTTCGTCACGAAGGCGGCGAGCACCCCGATCTGAATTGCTTGAATTGTCACAAGGTTGATTCTGCGACTTTCAGCACTGTCGATTTCAAGACGATGAAAGTGCCGGTAAAGTCCTGCGGTGGCGCCGACGGTTGTCATATCACGACGACGACAGATGAAGGCGGCATCCTGAATTTTGAGATTGACTCAAAGAAGAAAGATCCGAATTTCACGTGCACGAAGTGTCACGTGACTTTCGGGAAGGGACCGGTTCCGGCGAGTCATCCTCAGGCGATTCCCACACCGAAACCAAAGAAGTGAAGTGATGACTAATGAGTGATGAGTGATGAGTGATGAGTGGTAAGCAAGCGATGGTCTTGATGCGAGAGTTCTAAGCTCCGTAGGAGCGAAATGTTTATAGAACCAGAGAAAAAAAAGAAATTAAAGCTCCGTAGGAGCGCAACGTTCTCACGCGTCCGACATATGTCGCTCCTACGCAGCTCTGAAGCATTTTTCGAGGCCGGGTTCTATAAACATTTCGCGCCTGCGGCGCTGGCGGTTCTCATCGCAATCATTTTCATTACTTCAATCGCAAATACTCGCGCATCTAGTTCGCACGCCTCGACAAATTTTGAACAGCAGCCACCTCAGCAGCAGATGCAATTCCCTGAAGGGCTCGACTATTCGAAGTTCGACCACAGCAGCCGCAATCACTCGCGACTACCGTGCTTGCTGTGTCATCGACGTGAATCGAACGCGGCAGTGCCGAAGCGGCCGGGAGCGTCGCAGCATTTGCCGTGCGCTGGATGCCACGCGCAACAATTCGCTTCGGCCGACAGTCCGATTTGCACCATCTGCCACACCGACGCTAAATCCGGAGCGGTGAAACCGTTTCCGTCGCGGCTCATGAGTTTCAGAACGAAATTCGATCATGCGCGACACATGAGCATGGGAAGCGTCAGTTGCACCACTTGTCATCGCCCGGCTCGTGGCGGCGCAGCGATGACGATCCCGGCGGATTTCAATGCGCACACGACCTGTTTCCGTTGTCACACGCCGCGCGCGCAATCCGGCGGGCGTGATATCTCTTCGTGCGGCACTTGTCATCAGCTCGGCGGTTATGCGCGCACGCCAATGATGATGCCGGCTTTCCGCGTGGGTTTTAATCACGCGAAGCACGAGAAGATCACCTGTAACGAATGTCACGGCGTTCGCGCGGGCCAACCGCAACGCCGCCAGGTAACAACACCCGAACCGCTGAATCATCACGCGACGGGCCGGGGCCAGAGCTGCATGACGTGTCACAATGGCAAACGCGCGTTTGGCGGCGACGATTTTACGAGTTGTAAGCGGTGCCACACCGGACCGGCGTGGCGCTTTTGAGTTTTTGAAACCCAGGTGCGAGCCAGGGATCGCAGTTCCTGTTAAAAGTAACAGTGGCCGCCGGCGAGGCCACCCGCTATGCTTTGATCTGAATTCCGTCTTTGGCTGGCGCAGCTAACGCAGCAGATGAGAGGTGAAACATGAAAGTTATCGCACTTTTAGCAACGTGTCTTTTCGCGATTGTGCTGGTGTCGAACTCCAGTCGTTTTAACTCGGACGCGTCTGCGCAAGGCAAGAAGCCGCCGGAAACCATCGTGCTCGCGAAAGAAGCCAAGCTGGGGCCGGTGACTTTCAACCACTTGAAGCACATTACCGAGAAGCGCAGCGCTGACGGCACAAAGCAGATCGAATGCGTCGAATGCCACCACACCGCGCAACCTGCGTCGGAAGCCGCCAAGCATCCGCCGCACAAGACGGCCTGGCCGGCGGATCGGACCATAACCTTAACGGCTGAGTTGCTCGAGAAAGATCCGACCGCCACTGTAGTTGTTTGCACTGATTGTCATGCGCGCGCTGATCAGAAGTCGAAGTTGCTGCCTGACATTCCTCGAGTGAAGTTCGAAGGGGCGGCTGAAGAGACAGTGATGACGAACCAGCAAGCGTTTCACATCAATTGTGGCGGCTGTCACGATCAGGTTGTGAAGGCGCGCCCGGCACTCGATCCGGCGCCGCCCACTTCAAAGAAGTGCATGGCCTGTCACAAGAAAACGGCGGCGTAGGGCGTCCGTAGCAGCAAGGGCTGCAAGAAAATAGCCGTTGAATAATCAGGAAGTGTTGAGCGTCGCGAACATGAACGCCGAAGCGTTCACCGCCTCCAGCCCAGGGTTGACGCGCGCTAGCGCGGCTACCCTGGGTAATGAGCCAACACGGCAGGGCAACCCTGAAAGGGTTGTAGAACCCTGCAGGCACACCGGTGTCGAATTGGGATTTACAAAAATGTGAACCTTCGGGGCAAACCTTTCGCAACGCTCTCAGGGTTGGGACCGTTTTGTCTTGACTACCCAGGGTAGCGCGCTGGCGCGCGCAACCCTGGGCTGAAGGTAGCAAACGCCTTCGGCGTACTTGCGGGCGAAAATTTCTCGCGCCCTGCGAAAAACCCCTCACTTAAATTCAATGGCCGTGTAAATCCTCAACAAATCCCGCGGCACAACCATTGCCGAAGCTCATCATAGCCGCAAGGCGAAGATGTCAGTTAATTCGGAGGCAATGGATGATGGGCCGCTTATTCAAAGTGCTTTTCGCGATCGCAGCGCTGGTTGTCGCAGGGGCGTTTTTGATCGTTTCGACCCCAGCGCGCGCGACCGATGACGACACGGCGGCGCTTTACAACACGAAGTGCAAGATGTGCCACGGCGCCACGGCAGAAAAGAAGATGGACAAGACGAAGGCGGATGACGTTTTGATTCAAATCGTTCTGGACGGAAAAACCGCTGAGAAGCCGCCCAACATGCCGGCGTTCAAAGAGCGAGGCATCACGCCGGATCAGGCCAAGGCGCTGGTCGGCTACATGAAATCTCTGCAGTAACAATTAGGTCGCTAACTTGCTTACTATCTCGGGCTCAGTCGCATCAAAATCGAAGATTGTATTGACGATCCCGTAGGTGAAGAGATATATCGTGAAGAGCATGAGCTGGCATTCGAGCAAAGGAAAGAGCAAGCTCCATCCGGGACCAGCGCGCTTGTCGTGTCCGCAACGTCACCCGAAACAGCTGAGTAGATGAGCAACGAAACGCTGCACATCAACCGGCCTGCGGACGACGCCGGCCCCGCCGAAACAGCGCTCAAGCCGCCCAGCTTGTTCCGCAATTACATCAGCCTGGTGGGCGGCGCAATCGTCATCGCCAGCTTTGTCAGTATCTGTCTGCTGTTCCTGATCGAGATTACTTCGTCGCACGAGAATCCTTATCTGGGAATTCTCACTTACATCATTCTGCCGTCGATCTTAATTTTCGGACTCGTCACCGTTATGGTTGGGCGGACGCTTGAGCGCCGCCGCCGTCATCGCACTGCGCCTGATGAGACTCCTGCTTATCCCAGCCTGAATCTGAATGATCCGCGTTCGCGAAAGGCCTTCCTTATCTTTCTGGTGATGACGTTTGTGTTTGTCTCGGCGAGTGCATTTGGCAGTTATCGCGGATACGAATATACCGAGTCGGTAAACTTCTGTGGCGAGACGTGTCACAGCGTGATGAGTCCTGAGTTTGCGGCGTACAAAGCCGGCTCGCACGCAAAGGTTGAGTGCGTCGCCTGTCACGTGGGCTCTGGCCCCGGCTGGTACGTGAAGATGAAGATCAATGGCGCGCACCAGTTGTACTCGTTGGCTTTCAATAAGTATTCGCGGCCGATTCCCTCGCCGGTGCACAACTTGCGGCCGGCGAACGATACTTGCGAACACTGTCACTGGTCTGAAAAATTTTACGGCGATGAAATGAAAGTTTTCGATCGCTATGGTTATGACGAACAAAACACGCTGCGCAAGCGACGGATGCTGATTCACGTCGGCGGTGGCAGTGCGCAGACCGGATTGGTGGCCGGCATCCACTGGCACATGAATGTGGCGAATGAAATAACTTTCGTCTCAACCGATGGACGCCGTCAGGTCATCCCGTGGATTCGAGTCAAAGACAGACAGGGCGATGTCACCGAATATTACGATCGCAATCATCCCGCCACGGCTGAGCAGATTGCCAAAGGCGAAGCGCGCCGGATGGATTGTATTGATTGTCATAACCGCCCGGCGCACAACTATCTGCCTCCCGATGCAGCCGTTGACCTGGCTTTTGCCGCCGGCCGCCTGGATCCGTCACTGCCTTATTTGAAGAAGCAATCGGTGGAAGTGTTAACGAAGTCCTACAACACGACGCCGCAGGCCGTAGCTGACATTGCGACAGCCTTCACTGAGTTTTACAGCAAGAACTACCCGGATGTTTATGCGCAGAAGCGGCAATCGGTCGATGCCGCCATCGCCGAACTGCAGCGCATCTTCCAGACGTACTTCTTCCCGGAGATGAAGACGGATTGGCAGTCGCACCCGAACAACATCGGGCATCTTTATTTTTCAGGTTGCTTCCGTTGTCACGACGGCGATCACGTCAGCAAAGACGGCAAGACCATCAGCAACAACTGCAACATCTGCCACACGATGATCTACGATTCGGCGAATCCCGAAGCGTCGGTCAAAACCGGGCCGTTCCTTCATCCGGTCGATCTCGGTTCGCTCGCCGATCGCAAATGCGAGTTCTGTCACAAGCCGAATCAGCCGTTCCAGCACCCGATCAACCTGGGCGATATTTCGATGTTCCAGTGCGCGGAATGCCATCGGAAGGACGAGCCGCCGCCGCAGAAGTAATCCTCCGTAAGAATCCGCACATCACGGCGAAAAACCCCCAGCGCTCCGGCCAATTCAATCGATTTTCATAACGTTTTGGCATTGAGGCACCCGGCATGTCGATTGCCGACGACTGAGCAACACCCCTGCGCAGTTTCACTGGCACGGCAGAAAGGTTGCATTCAAAGTGGGCGAGCACAACGTCGAAGCATTTGATGAAACGAAATATCAGCAGTTCATGAAGGCGCTGCTGGATGACCTGCGGGCGCTGGCTTTCATGCTCGACGATGGACGCGTCGAAAGCGGCGTGCGCCGTATCGGCGCTGAGCAGGAAATGTTTTTGATCGATCAGGCGATGCGGCCGGCGCCGCTTTCGATTGAAGTTTTGGAACACGCGCACGACAGGCGTCTGACGACAGAAATCGCGCGCCTCAATCTGGAAGCCAACCTCATGCCGCGTCTCCTCAGCGGCAAATGTTTTCAACAGATGGAAGCCGAGTTGCGCGAGTTGATCGCAAAAGCGCGCGCCGGCGCTCAACTCCTGGGCGCTGACGTCCTGTTGTCCGGAATTCTGCCGACGCTGCAGCAGTCAGATTTGACGCTCGAGAACCTCACGCCCGCGCCGCGCTATGATCAGTTGAATCGCGAAGTGATTCGCTCGCGCGGCGGTCCGCTCTCGATCTACATCAAAGGGCTCGACGAGCTGCATCTGACGCACGACAACATCATGATGGAGTCGTGCAACACCAGCTTCCAAATTCATTTTCAAACAAACGCTCACGACTTTGTCCGTGATTACAACCTGGCGCAGGCGATCACCGCGCCGGTGCTCGCGATCGCGGTGAATTCGCCGTTGCTGTTCGGCAAGCGACTGTGGCGCGAAACACGCGTAGCGCTTTTTCAGCACTCGACTGATGCGCGGTCGCGTCCACAGCTCGCGCGCAGTCAACCCGCGCGCGTCAGTCTTGGGGACAAGTGGCTGGAGCATTCAGTGATCGCGCTGTTTCACGATCAAATCTCGCGCTTTCGTCCCATCATGATCTCGCAGCCGGACGAAGACCCTTTCCAGGTTCTGGCGCGTGGCGAAACGCCGCAACTCTCTTCCCTGTGCATGCACAACGGAACCGTCTGGCGATGGAATCGCGCGTGTTACGGAGTTCATGACGGGCAGCCGCACCTGCGGATCGAGAATCGCGCGCTGCCGTCGGGTCCAACTGTGATTGATGAAATTGCCAACACGGCATTCTTCGCGGGACTAATGCTGGCGCTGCCGCAAGAGTATGGCGACATCGCGAAGCGCATGTCGTTTGACGAAGCGAAAGGTAACTTCTTCCGCGCCGCGCGCCATGGTCTCGACGCGCAGTTTAATTGGATTGATGGAGAGACTCATTCCGCCTCAGCGTTGATTCTCGATCACTTGTTGCCGCTCGCGCGGGCCGGACTAAAGCAGGCAAACATTGCGGCGCCGGACGCCGACAAGTACCTCAACATCATTGAAGAACGCGCGCGGAAACGACAGACGGGCGCGCGTTGGATTCTGCATTCGTTTGATGCGCTGGCCGGCGTGCCGAACGAACTACGGCTGCGGCGAGTGGCCGCGACGATGCTGGCCTGCCAAAAGAAAGAACGGCCAGTGCACAAATGGCCCACCGTGAAGATTGCCGCCGACGACGATTGGGAAAACGGCTATCGCACGATTGGCCAGTTCATGTCGACTGATCTTTTTACGGTGCGACCGGACGACTTGATAGATCTCGCAGCCAGCTTGATGGACTGGCGCCATATTCGGCATGTGCCGGTCGAGGACGATCGGGGCCGGCTGGTCGGGCTCGTGACTCATCGCAATTTGCTACGCCTGCTCAGTCAGGGAATGCGCAAAGAAAACGTCACGGTGCGCGATGTGATGGTGCCCAATCCAGTCACCGTATCGTCTTTGACGCCGACGCTGGATGCGATTCAGACAATGCGCGCACAGCAAATCGGCTGTTTGCTTGTGGTCGATGCGGATCAACTGGTCGGCATCGTTACCTCTTACGATTTTCTCGAAGCGTCCGCGCGACTATTTCGCGAACATCTGGAACGCCCCACGCCGGTCACGAACGGACGCGCGCTGGCGCACACTGCCTAACTCAAACGGCCCGGAAGGGAGGCGCTTATGTCGAAAGACGAACGCGATATGCTCGACTTGCTCAAGACTGAATTGGATTTCATCGAGAAGGGTGGTTATGGCCGCGACGTGCGCACGCCGTGGAAACTGCGGTCAACGTTTCGCGATTCGTTGTCGTGCGTTAACTACGCCCTGCCTGAGAAAGCGCATCCGTGCGATGAGTGTCACCTGATCGACTTTGTCCCGGACGAAAAGCGCGGCGAGCTGGTGCCCTGCCATTCCATTCCGCTCACCGAAGCGGGTGATACAGTCGAGACGCTCGAGGCCAATCAATCAGTCCTGGAAGACGTGCTCAAGCATTGGCTGCGCAAGAAGATTAGGGAGGTCGAAGCCGCGCGTGAGTTGCAGTCTCAATCACCTGCGGTAGCGATCGTGGAAACTCGCTCTCCCCGGGGAGAGGGTTGGGGTGAGGGCCGTGTTATTGCCGATTTTTGATTGCCGATTGCCGATTGAGTTTAGCTAAATGGAAAACCACCTTAACTTTGGCTGTTCAATCAAAAATCGGAAATTGGCAATCGAAATGTTAATTCCTCCCCTATAATCAGGCCAATCGTTGACTCGACGATTGGCGCATGAAAGCCGAGAAGCAGATTCTGAAAAAACTAAAGGTACTCGTCGTCGACGACGAGAAAATGATTCGTTGGTCGCTGGGTGAAGCGTTGCGCGGCTGGGGATTTGAGCCGGTCGAGGCCGAGACTGCCGGCGCCGCCCTCACCGCGTTTGATGCTGAGTCGCCGGCGGCCATTCTGCTCGACATCAACTTACCGGACGCTTCGGGCATAGACGTGCTGCGAAGAATTCGTCAACGGCAATCCGACGCGGTCGTCATCATGATTACGGCCAACGTGCTGGTCGATGAAACGATCGCGGCGCTGCGCGGCGGCGCGTACGACTTCATCGGCAAGCCGATCAATCTCGAAGAGCTGCACGTCGCCCTGCGCAACGGCATCGAGGCCGGGCGCTTGCGCAAGGAAGTGAACTTGCTGCGCCGCGAGCGCGCGCAACAGTTCAGCTTCGATCAAATAATCGGCAACTCACCGGCCATGCGCGAAATGCTGACCATTGCGCGCAAAGTCGCCGAAAGCGAAGTCTCGTCGGTGCTCTTGCAAGGCCCGTCCGGAACGGGAAAAGATCTCGTCGCCAAGGCGATTCATTATCAATCGCACCGCGGCGACGGCCCCTTTGTCGCGATCAATTGCGCGGCGCTGCCGGGGACGCTCATCGAAAGCGAATTGTTCGGTTACGAAAAGGGCGCGTTCACTGACGCGAAGGCGCGCAAGGAAGGTCTGTTCGAACAAGCTGAAGGCGGCACGCTCTTCCTGGATGAAATCGGTGAACTCGAATTGAGTCTGCAGGCGAAGCTTCTCCGCGTCCTCGAAGAAGGAGCGTTTCGCCGCGTCGGCGGGTTACGCGATATTCCATTCGACGCGCGCATCATCGCCGCCTCAAACCGCGATTTGAAAGCCGAAAGCGAAGCCAATCGTTTTCGTCTCGACCTCTATTACCGTCTGTCAGTGATTCAGATCGATATTCCGTCGCTGCACGAGCGCGGTGAAGATGTGTTGTTGCTGACTCAGTATTACATCGATGCGTTCAGCAAACGCTTGCGCAAGCGCATCGAAGGAATCGAGCCTGAAGTCGCCGCCGCTTTTCGTCGTTACGAGTGGCCCGGCAACGTGCGCGAGCTGCGCAACGTGATCGAACGCGCGTTAATACTCGAGGATGAAGATGTTATTACGATGAAGTACATTCCGCGCCCAGTGGCCGATGGCGCGAGAAGTTTTTCCGGCGACGCTCGCGGTGCTGCGTCGGGCTCGCAGTTTCGCTTGCCATCGGAGGGCGTGGCGCTCGAAGACGTCGAGATGTCTCTGGTGCGCCAGGCGATTGAGCGCAGCGGCGGCAATCAAACGAAAGCAGCCGAACTCCTCGGCATCTCCCGCGACCAATTGCGATACCGGTTGAAGAAATTGGAAGAGGGCGCAGCCGCCGGCTAGCCGCGTCCCGCCCGGCGCTAAAAGCGCCGGTCTGGTAACCCTGCGGGGAAAGCCTCGTGAACGAGGCTCGTCAAACGGCCGCCTTGGCCACTGATTTCCGCGATACATCGATAACGGTTTGGTGCAGCCGCGTTCACGCGGCTTGCCGGAACGGTTACTAGACCGGCGGTTCTACCGCCGGGCTGAGTTGCCATAATAATCAGCGTAGCCCGTTTCAACGGGCTTAGTGATTGCTGGCTTAAGCCATCGAACCGCTAAGCGCGCTCAAGCGCGCTGTTGAATTTGAATCGCCTCGGAGCCCGGCGCTAAAAGCGCCGGTCTAGTAACCCTGCGGGAAAAGCCCCGTGAACGAGGCTCGTCAAACGGCCTTTCGCTTCCTCTGTCGTTGATTGTCCTCGAAACTCGAAACTCGAAAGCCGACTTACGATTCACGATTTACTGGGATAGAATTCTCGCGTTCCCTCCTAATCGAACCCTTAATTCTTAATCAGGCCAGGTTCTGATTGCGCGCTACTTCGCAAATGCAGCTCGCGTCAGGATCTTGAATCCGGAGTCCGCGGGGCAGACTGGCAAGCCGCGTAGCGGCGAAAAGAGTTTAGCCCGGCCTTTCAAGGCCGGGACGAGGTCAGTCAGCGTGCGCGCGTCGCGTTAGCGACGCCTGAAGAAGCGGATTTCATCTGTCGCTAACGCGACGCGGTTTCAATCCTGGCCGCGACCGGGCCTTAAAAGGCCCGGCTAAATTCATTTTGCCGCTATGCGGCTGAAGAACAACCATTGGCCCCGTGACCTTTGAGGTAAAGCGACCCAGGTCTGGGAACACAAAATGAATCTACGTCGATTGCTTCCGCTAATCCTTCTTGGCGTGCTAATCACATCCGCGTCCACCTGCAAACGCCGGCCGCCGGATCTCGAAGCGCTCGACAAAATCGATCGCCGGAGTGGTCTGCCGATCGGCGCGCCGATTGAACGCGACCTGAAGGAGATTCGCGCGCGTGGTTCGCTCACTGTGCTCGCTCCCTACAACTCGACCACCTACTTCATCTATCAGGGCGAGCCGCTCGGTTACGAATACGAGTTACTGCGCGCCTTCGCCAAAGACCGGGGGCTCGCTCTCAAGATGCTGGTCGTCACAGATCCCAAGAGCCTCTATCCTCTGCTCAACAGCGGCGACGGTGACATCGCTGCCGGTCGTCTGGTTCCTTCTCCGCAGCCCGACGTGGACTCGCCCGTCGCGTTTACCAACGCGCTTTACCGCACTGAGCCGGCTTTGGTGCAACAAGAGACCGCACCCGCGACCGCCGGTGAAGGAACTGAAAAAGCGCTCAAGCCCGGTCCCGCTGACGAGTCGCCTGAGATCGACATTCAAGCTCGTTTGATTACGCAACCGAAACAGTTAGCCGGCCGCACCGTCAACATTCCGGAGGAGTCCGCTTACCATCGCACGTTGCTCGAGCTGTCGGACGAAATCTCCGGCGACATTCACGTCGTCGAGGTCGCCGGCAAGATTCAGGACGAAACGCTGGCAGAGAAAGTCGCGCGCGGTGAAGTGCAATTCACCGTCATGCAAAAGAACCTCGCCGAACTCAAAGAAGCTGAATTCAAAAACCTGCGCATTAAACCCATTCTGGGCGAGAAGCACAGTGTGTCCTGGGCCGTGCGCAAGAACTCACCCGAGTTGATGAACGAACTCAACCGCTGGATTGCCGAGAAGCAAAACACGGCTTTCTTCGACAGGCTCTATCAAAAATATTTTGTTGACCGCCGTCGCTACCTGGAGCGCGTCACCAGCGAATATCTGACGTCCACCACCGGGAAACTGAGCGAGTATGACGGTCTGATCAAGCAGTATGCGCCGCGGTTGAATTGGGACTGGCGGCTGCTGGCAGCACAGGTTTATCAGGAATCGCGCTTTCGTCCCGCCGCGCAGTCATGGGCGGGCGCGACGGGTCTGCTTCAGCTCATGCCCAGGACGGCGAAGGAGTATGGTGTCACCAACTCGCTCGATCCGAACGACAACGTTCAGGGCGCGGTAAAATTTCTGAAGTGGCTGGAAAGTTATTGGGAAAAGCGCGTGCCGGATGAGAACGAGCGTTTAAAATTTGTGTTGGCTTCGTACAATTGCGGCGCCGGTCACGTCGAGGACGCGCAGCGCTTAGCAGAGAAGTACGGCGGCAACCCGCAAAAGTGGGATGACGTTTCTTACTGGCTGTTGCAGAAGTCGACGCAGCAATACTCTACGGATCCGGTGGTGAAGTTCGGCTTCTGCCGTGGCTTGGAACCGGTGAACTACGTCAACAACATCCTCGAACGTTTCGATCACTACAAGCAGTTTGTGGTGACGTAGTCCAAGGTCCAAAGCCCAAAGTCCAACGTCCAAAGTCCAAAGCCCAACGTCCAAAGTCCAACGTCCAAAGTCCACAGTCCACAGTCCAAAGTCCACAGTCCACGGTCCACGGTCCACAGTCCACAGTCCACAGTCCAATGTCCAAAGTCCGAGACCCGAAGTCCCAGGAAACCTGATGTGTATGGAACCAGTGTCTTTTGACATTGGACATTGGACTCGGGACTTTGGACTGCTTTTTGTCTTCACTCGACTCGAAACTCGAAACTCGAAACTGCCGCAGGCCTGGGAGCGCGGACGTCCCATCCGCCTTCACTTGAAACTCGAAAGCTGGGAGCGCGGACGTCCCGTCCTCTTTCACTTGAAACTCGAAACTCGAAACTTGAAACTCGAAACTGCCGCAGGCCTGGAAGCGCGGACGTCCCCGTCCGCCTTCACTTCAAACTCGAAAGCTGGGAGCGCGGACGTCCCCGTCCGCCTTCACTCGAAACTTGAAACTCGAAACTCGAAACTACCGCAGGCCTGCCTTCTGCCTACTGCTTTCTGCCTTCTGAAGTCATCCATCCCTCGCCCATCACCCTCTGCAACGCTGCGTTAACGCGCGCGACGTATTCGTCTCGTCCTTTAGTGTTTGGATGGCCGAACGCAGCCACTCTGCAGCTCAGCTTTGCGAAGCCAGTCGCCTCTGCGTCTTTGCACATCAACTTGCGGGCGGCGTAAACCTGATCGTTCGGCTGCAACGCGTGAAACCCGAGCCTGAAGATCACATAAAAGAACTTCTCCAGACCGCCCAATCCCGTCGAATTGAAGCGGGTGGTCCACAAGAGCGAGGTGTCCTTGTGCGCGGCGAAACCGCTGCCGTCCTGGCCAAAAGATCCACCCGGCGGAACGTACACCGGCACAAAACTGATGCGGTTGCCGCTCGCGGCATTCACTTCATCAACGCTCAATTGCAGGGACTCGTTCGTCTGTTTGCCGAATGCCTCAGAGTTCTCCTTCAGCTTCTGATATAGGTTTTTCTTCGCGTTCGGAAACAGCCACTTCTGTTTTCCTTTAGCAATGAACCCGCCCAGAATCAGGCGCAGCAAAACATTCCTGGCGGACTGCTCGGTAATCACCGGGTAATATCCGGTGACGATGAACCGCGCGTTCGGTAGCAGCGGCAGCGCCTTTTCCAGAAACCTTCTCATCCGATCATGACAGACAGCTTTCGCTCTTTCCTTTACGCACGGCGGCGAATAGTTCGCATTCAACAGGTAACGCACCACGCCAAAGTCGTTGATGCATCCGTCCATCAAAACCAGATCGACTGCCGCTCCGTTACCACCATAATGGTTGATGGCATTCTTTAACTGCGTGTTGATGGTTGGGTCATCGACATTGACTTCGCCGCCACACTCTTTCCCTTTGAAACCGCAAATTGTGTCCGGCTTCTTCTTCTTATCGTCCTCGTCGGCCTGCTTCGGTGGTGCGGGACACTCACTGGTGAGAGCAGGCTCTCCATCTTCCAGCACCGCGCCCGAGTGCGCTTCGCGCCAGATTGTGACCGGGCGCTTTGTCTGTGTGCACAGCCAATCCTGCACTTGGTAAGAAATCTTCTGCTTTTCGTCGATGCCCTGGCCCCAAAGGATCGAATCGCCAAGCACCAGCATGTTGATGGGCGCGCCGGTTTTGTCTTCACACGATTTCGGCGTCGGCGGCTCGCGCAGCAACCCGTTTCCCGACTTCGGAGCCTTGGTGTCTGACGTCTCTCTGCTGGTTCCTGGGATCCGACTTCCGGTCTCTGCTGTCTGACTTCTGTCTTCCGAGGTCTCTCTGCTGCTTCTTTGGTTCTGACTTCCGACGTCTGATGTCTGACTTCTTACGGCTGTTTGCGCCCTCGCCGAGATAGCGAGGGACAGCGCGACGATTAGCAGCGCCGAGAACTTGCGAACCTGAGTCATGAGGAACTCCTCAAGGAAGGATTAGGGTCAAGCGCGACTGTAATATTCCGAGCAGGAGTAATTAGTCAAGAGGTTTGTGAGTGCTATCTCTCGTAATTCGTCTATTCACGATTTACGATTCACGATTCACGATTGAGGATTTACGATTCACGAGAAAGAATTTACGATTCAGTGATTTGCTCTTCGTTTTCCGCCTTCCGCTTTCTGCCTTTTGCCTTCCGCCTCCTGCCTTCCGCCTTCTCGTTCGGGCGTCCGGTTTTACTCGAAACTCGAAACTTGAAACTCGAAACTGCCGTAAGGCCTGCCTTCCGCCTTCCGCCTTCCCCCTTCCGCTTCCTGCCTCCTGCCGTCTCGCTCCCGCCGTCCGGTTTTACTCGAAACTCGAAAGCTGGGAGCGCGGACGTCCCGTCCGCTTTCACTCGAAACTCGAAAGCTGGGAGCGCGGACGTCCCGTCTGCTTTTACTCGAAACTCGAAAGCTGGGAGCGCGGACGTCCCGTCCGCTTTCACTTGAAACTCGAAACTTGAAACTCGAAACTCACTTGCCGTACGCGAGTCCGTCCATCATCTCCGCAAACCGGCTCCAGGGAATGCGCTTAGTAATCTGCCGCTTTCCGCCCTTCCAAGAAAGCGAGCCGCTGCCAATGATCATCGTGCCAATCTTTTCCTGATCCGCATAGATAGCCAAATCCAGAGACGACCCTGCGCGCGTCAGCTCTAGGACATGAAGATTGGCCTTTACTGAGTGTTTCTTTTGTGACTTTTTGCGGGGCATTGGTGGTCTCCTCCTTCCTCATTCGCCAAGCCGTAAGAGTTTTGAGCCACATTCTTCGCGACTCGGAAAAGTTTGCTGTCGCTTATTAGGAGCTTCTCTATTCAGAATTCTCAGTCGACAATTCAGCCTGTTTGAGAACAAGTTGTGTAGCATCTTCTGAGAGATCCGGTGGGTATCCATATTTCGCCAGCAAACGCCTTACGCTTCTTCGAAGGTCTGCCCTTACCGATTCCCGCTGCGTCCAATCGAGTTTAGGCATCCGCTTTACCATCTCCGAAAGTTGGCGAGCCATAAGGCGCAGGGCATCAGACTTCATGATCTCTTTAGCTGATCCGTTTTCCGCCAGTGCATCATAAAAGGCTGCCTCCTCGGTTGACAGTCCCAGCTCCTCGCCGTGTTTTTGTGCGTCGCGCAGATGTTGCGCAAGGTCGAGCAATCGCGAAATCATTTCCGCTGTCGTGATGGCCTTGTTCGTATATCGCAATAAAGCATCTTCAAGCGCTTCACGAAACTTCTTGCTCTGAACGAGATTAGTTCGTTCCGTAATTCGGATTTGGTCGTTGAGCAGCTTTCTCAGCGTTTCCAACGCAAGATTCTTCTGTTCCAATGCCGCGATTCGCGATAAGAATTCGTCGGAAAGGATATCGAGCCGTGCTTCTTCTAAGCCTGCGGCCGCGAATAGGTCAATTACATGGTCGGCTTCAACAGCGCTTCCCACAATTTGCCGGACTGCGGCATCCACGTCCCGATCTCGCGCTCGGCTTCCGGCTCCAGCATCATCCGTCAACCGCTTGCGAATCATTGCAGCGACCCGCTGAAAGAATGCGAGATGCGAAACGATCTCTTCTGTCTCGGTTCGCGGTACCGCTAGAGCGAAGGCCGAACCCAACTCTTTTACGAGTTTGCGAAAGCGCTTCCACCCATCCTCTTGTGCGAAGACGTGATCGACGGCTCGGAGATAGATAGGAATAACTTGTGTGGGATCGGGTCCTAACGCAGCCTCATAATCGCAACCGTGGAAGAAGGCAACTAGTTTTTCGAATGCGGCGCGCATGGCCGGTACGGCTTCGTCCTGAACTTGGCGCACCGCTTCACCTGTTCCGCCTGCCTGCGTGTAGGTAGCTAAAGCATCCGCCAGTTCATCAACAAGTCCCAGCATGTCGACGATCAAGCCGCCGGGTTTCTCGCCATACACGCGGTTAACGCGGGCGATGACCTGCATGAGATTGTGCCCCGCCAGCGGTTTATCCAAATACATTGTGTGAGCAGGTGGGCAGTCAAAGCCTGTCAACCACATATCGCAAACGATCACCAAGCGAAAGTCATCTGCGGGATCTTTGAATCGTTCGGCCAGCCGCTTTCGAGCGGCTTTAGTTCGTACGTGACTCCGGATTGGCTCCACGTCACTCGCGTCACCCGTAATAACGACCTTCATCGCACCTATCTCGTCATCAGCATCGTGCCAGCCTGGACGTAACAAGCGGATAGCTTCATAGAGTCTCGCGGCTATGTCACGACTCATCGTAACAATCATTGCCTTGCCTTCCATTGCGGCCCGCCGCTTTTCCCAATGCTCGACGATGAAAGCTGCAAGTCTCTCCACGCGCTCAGGTGCCCCGACGAGAGCTTCTAGTGGAATTCGAATCTGGTCATCGGTTTCCTCTCCAGAAAGATCAGCTGCGGTAGTTTGTTTGAGTCTCTCTTCGCCTTCGGTCGCTGCGGCTTCGTCCATCGTCAACTTAACGACACACGATTCGTAATAGAGTGGCTTAGTTGCACCATCCTCGACCGCCTGTCGAATGTCATAAACGTCGGAGTACTCACCGAATATGTGAATCGTGTTCTTATCGTCGCGTTCTAGTGGCGTGCCCGTGAAACCGACAAACGTCGCGTTTGGCAGCGCTTCTCGCATCCATCGCGCGCCACCATCGACAAAGCCATACTGACTGCGATGCGCTTCATCCGCCATCACCACAACGTTGGCACGTCTCGAAATCTCACCATGAGCCTCAGTGAACTTATGTATCGTCGTGAAGACAACGCCACCAGCGGCACGATCAAGCATCGTTCTCAGATGGTCTCGGCTTTCTGCTTGTACTGGGTCTTGCCGCAGCAACGCGCGGCCAGCGGCAAATGTGCCAAAAAGCTGATCGTCAAGGTCATTTCGATCCGTGACCATGACGATCGTCGGATTCGCCATCACCGGTTCTCTAATCAATGCTCCAGCGAGCATTAGCATCGTCAACGACTTCCCCGATCCTTGCGTATGCCAGACCACACCGCCTCGTCCATCCCCATCTCCCATCGGCGGTCTCATTGCCGCGAGCACGCTGCTTCTCGTTCTTCGTATCGCCCTAAACTGATGATAGCCGGCAATCTTTTTCGCTATTCGTCCTCGTTCGTTCTCCTCGAACGTTACACAAGTTCGGAGATAGTCAGTCAGCAGCGCAGGTTCAAACAGTCCTCGAATTAAAGCTTCAAGCGTGGGCTTACCAGCTTCAACAGATCGCCAGGGCATAAAACGATCATGCCCACTCGTAATTGAGCCAACACGCGTTAGTAGTCCATCGGACGCAACGAGAAGAATGTTAGGCACAAATAAATCAGGCGCCACGTTCATGTATCGATCTAATTGATCGATGGCGACGCCCAAGTCTGCTCTTGTGTCCGCCGGATCTTTCAGCTCGATGACAGAAATCGGTAATCCGTTTAGAAACACGACGACGTCGAGACGAATCGGTTTTACGGATGGCCCGCCGGCTATAAACTGACGCACTATTAAAAGATCATTGTTAGACGGACTTTCAAAATCAATTAGTTTCGCCCAAGCGCCGCGAGTTTCGCCGGACGAGGCTTCTCGGTATTCGACTTCGACCCCATCAGTGAGTAGTTCATGAAACCATCGATTGTTTTGAATTAAGGTTGGGTGGGGAGGTCGGGAGACGGTGCGAACGACTTGTTCACATTGATCAACCGGCAATGTGGGATTGAGGCGGTGAAGCGCTGCGCCAAGCCTTCCCTCCAAAAAGAATCCGGAGTAGTCCGGGCGCTCCCCAGCATCGTCCACCTCGACGCCGCGCTTGCTAGCTACGCCGATGGCACTGAAGTAGACGGAGGCGACGTCTTCAACCAATCGCTCAGTAGGTGAGGTCGGCTTCATGTTGGTTGCTGAGGAGTTGCGGCGGGAGCGGTGTTAGTATCGTCTCGCCCCTCGCGTTCTAAAATGTAATCATTTAACGCCCCCTTATATGCCTCGCGGTCCGTATGAAAAAGTACGCGACTTGGTAGGAATTCAACCTCGCCTATTCGTACCAACTCATTATCCTGGTCGAAGCTGTCATTGAAGTCCTTGTGATCCTCGTAGTACACCCTCTCTCCGGGGGTGCGAGAAACCGCATCTCTGTGAATCCTATATAGAAAGGCAACTATCGTGTCCGCGGCCTGTGCAGCTAGCGTCGCCTGTCGCAGTGACAGACGTGGAGAAAAGGCATCTCGCCCATGTGAGGCGATGTCATGTTCGTTGCGCAGTTCACACAACCCTTGGATCGTTTGCAACAGGCCACGTACGGTTTTTTCAATCGAGTCACGTGTCTTCCCAGGATTAGGATAACCGTCTGGTAGTAGAGCCAATCGATTGGTAGTTTCGCGCACAAGCCGCGGCGCATCCCAATTTGGGTCCGCCGGATGGCCCATGTCGGCAAGCACCGTCTTGCAGACAGATTCAACCAACGCCTTACACAATCCGAATGCAAAGTCGGGAACGCCTTCGATTGCATTCTCAATCGCTTGAATCAATTGATCCAATGACTCGGCAGTTGGACCAGAAAGAATCGCAGCTCTTGCTCCGGACATTTGAAAGCGTGCGACTAGTGAGGTTTCAGCCATCATGTACTCCCACTCGAACTTGCCCATTTATCAGGCGTGGCAGTAAATATTCTCGCAACTCTGCGAGCTTGGTAGATTCCCGCGCAAGCACAAATAGTGTGTCGAAAAAAGGCCTGACAAGATCATCAAATGTGTGCACGATTCCAGAGGGGGGAGCCACAACACGTTGAGCATCAAAAGTCGCGCGCGTAATGGTATCGAAAACCGAACCGTGTGTACGCTGTTGGAGTTCTGAGACCGTCGTTTCCATCAATAGGTAGAGATAGTTGTACGAACTTTGATCAATCGGAAGCAGACCGTAACAAGACTGATTGAAAGCCATTGATTGGCCAGCCATTGCCAATTTACCAACCGTCCCGCGAGCGGAAATAATTGTCGTCCCTCTCGGTACGATCTGAGCTGCGCTGTTCTGCAATCCAAGGTGCGAGATGGACTCTTCTGTTCTAATGCACCAGACTTGCCCATTTTCCGGCACATCTTTGACCGAGTACCAAGGCACATCTCCACCCCAATACGATGGATTGGAACGCTTAGGCGTGCCCCCGCTGACAAGTGAACACGCAGAGGAAAGCGGCTGCAGCGCCCAACCATTTGGGATCGGCCCCATGTCAGACTGGACAAAACGTTCTGGCAAAGCACTAAAAATTTCCTCTGGCACCAAAGGAAATTCATTAGCTCCGTCGATTTTGGCCTTGACGGGCTCGAAGTCAAAAAACCACGCGCGAAAGATCGCTCGTGCCAAACGCTCAATGGCAATGGCAGATCGTCGGTTGGCCTCGATCTTTTCGTCGAGCGCGTCAAGTATGTTTACTATTGCTTGCTGCTCATCGGTTGACGGACAACGAAATTCTGCCTGCCGAAGTGTGGTTAGCGGGCGCTGCAATTGAGGGACGCCCACCTGTGAGATTCGACTTTGCAGATAGTTCTGTCCGCCCGGGCTTCGAAGCCAGTAATAAAGGAATTTAGGCAAAACCTTCTCCGGGTTACAGCGAACGCGCATCATGCTATTTCCCATTATGTATCGGTTAAATCGGAGGCGGTGCGGCATGATGCCGACTTGTCCTAAGGTACCCTTATGCACTAACAACACATCGTCGGGTTTACACTGGAACGCGGCAAGATCATCTGCGGCTCCTTCGCTAATGAACACGAAGTTATCATCGTTGAATCGGCCACTGGCTATGTTGACTCCCCGGAGAACGGGAACGCCGTCGGCTGTGTAGTTCTCCGCTCGAATTTTATTGCCAAATGGACCGATCTGTGTGGCGTAAGGTTCATCGGCGGCGATATTGGCGATGGTCACCATGGCCCAGTCACTGCTCATTCAGTGTTCCTCGTAGCAACTGACGTACTCTTTCACCGGAACGTTGACTTTCGGCTAGATGCGACTCGACTTCGGCGAGTAAGCGCGCATATTTCTCCGCGAACGGCTCACCATCAGCTTCAAGCTCTTCTGCGCCAACGTAACGACCCGGTGTAAGGGCGGTCCCATGCTTTTCGATTATTTCGCCAATTTTCGCGGCCTTGCAGAAACCCGCTATATCCCGGTAGCGCCAATCACCGTGCTGCTTTGCATCCCACCAATCGGGTGCTGGCTCTCCCCGCCACTGGCGAAAAGCGTAAACGATTCGTCCAATATCACTGTTAGGTAACGGGTCGCCAGTGCCGTCTCCGTCAATTGTTGCGCCGTTATCAGCGCCTGTAAGAAGTCGTAGCGTCCGGGTCTGCATCGTGCCGAGTTTCCGTGCATCAATAAATAGTGTTTCGCCGTGACGCCCCGCCGGTCGATGCGGGGACTTGCGGGGTAAGTTCTTTCCCGTCTTATCGCGACTCAGGAACCAAAGGCTAACGGGGATGCCAGTTGTGTAGAAAAGCTGAGAGGGAAGTGCAACGACGGCGTCAACGAGATCAGCTTCTACGATCCTCCGTCGAATTTCTCCTTCGCCGCCTGAGTTTGACGAAAGCGAGCCATTAGCCATAACGAACCCGGCGACACCGCCGCCTCTCCCATTAGGTGGGGCCAAATGATGGATGAAGTGTTGAATCCACGCGTAGTTCGCATTCCCAACAGGCGGTGCCCCAAAGCGCCATCGAGCATCCTCACGCAATAACTCACCGGACCAGTCGCTAACATTGAAGGGTGGGTTAGCAAGAATGTAGTCCGCTTTTAGATCCGGATGTAAATCACGTAAGAAAGTATCCGCTGGCTGGAGACCGAGATTGGCTTCGATGCTTCGAATCGCTAAATTCATGTGCGCTAGACGCCACGTCGTCGGATTAGATTCCTGGCCAAAGATTGAAATGTTAGTCCGGTTTCCGCCATGAGCCGTTACAAAGTCCTCGGACTGCACGAACATTCCGCCTGATCCACAACATGGGTCATAAACACGCCCGTCGAAAGGCTCAAGCATTTCTACGAGCAGTCGAACCACACACCGCGGTGTGTAGAACTCGCCGCCGAGCTTGCCCTCCGCTTGAGCGAACTTGCCGAGAAAGTATTCGTATACTCGTCCTAAAGTGTCGCGCGCGGCTTTGCGCTCGCCTTTGAAACCAATATCGGCTATCAAGTCGATCAGACCTTTAAGCTTTACCGGTTCGATCCCGCGACGCGCGTAATCACGTGGCAGTTTGTTCTTTAGTTGTTTGGGATTGTCGCGCTCGACGGCGAGAACCGCGTCGTCGATCAGTTTTGCGATGTGGGGTTGCGTGGCCTGGTTTTGAAGATTAGCCCAGCGGGCTTCAGGTGGTACCCAAAACACTCGTTCAGCCGTGTACTCATCTCGATTCTCCAGCAGCCGCTCCAATTGCTCTCCTGTGATCCCATCCGCTTCGAGTTCTTGCTTTAACTCTTCGCGCCGTGATTCGAACGAGTCCGAGATGTATTTGAGAAACAAGAGCCCGAGAACAACGTGCTTGTACTCTGCGGCATCGACTTGTCCTCGAAGTTGATCAGCGGTCTTCCACAGTGTGTCAGCGTATTCGACGTCAGCACGAATCGGATTAGTCGACATGTTTTGGCCGCTCCAGAAACCGCGATTTATATTTGACACGCTTACATTAACCGGGTCGAGCTACAAGAACATAATTCGGTTGTTTCAGCGCTACGTGGACGTCTGAAGATTAGCTCATTGCTTGGGAATCGGGACCAGCGATCAAGCGCGGCTATAATATGCAACCTAGTTTCGGCTGACAAGACGTGAGCGCGTGGCCCCGGCTAATTCCCTGACATCTCCACTCGCATGATCTCAGCAAGGTTAGATCGGCGGTACGACTGGTAATGAGGACTGAGGAGTAAGAAAGGCAGAAAGCAGAAGGCAGACAGCAGGAAGCAGACGGCAGGAGGCAGGGCGAAGTTAAAAAGGAAAAAGTAAAAAGGCAAAGAGGAAAAACCGGCCTGCGGCAGTTTCGAGTTTCAAGTTTCAAGCGAAGGCGGACGGGGACGTCCGCGCTCCCAGGCCTGCGGCAGTTTCGAGTTTCGGGCCTGCGCCAGTTTCGAGTTTCGAGCCTGCGCCAGTTTCGAGTCTCGTAAAACAGTAAGCAGAAGGCAGAAGGCAGAAGGCGGAAAGCAGCGGAAGGAGGCAGACGGCAGGAGGCAGCGGCAAAGGCAAAAGGAAAAAGTAAAAGTAAAAGTAAAAGTAAAAGTAAAAGTAAAAGTAAAAGGCGGAAAGCTGTCTAGATTTTTCTGAAGGGCTGGCATCGGTTAAGGTTGGCGAGAGTGTGGGACATCGATAAGGAAGATTAGTTTCAAGGACGAACGGGGGTGAGCGATAGATGAATCGATGCAAATTTCACAAGATATCACTGGCTGGGATCGCGCTCTGTGGCGGCGCGCTACTTCTTGCTTGTACGCAACGCGCGGCTCAGACATCCTCCTCGACCGCTTCTCAGAACGAAGCGTCAAGTCAGAACGAAGCGTCAAAACCACCTGAACTCGTTTCGCAAGCCGGGCATTCTGGTCCGGTTTACTCAGTCGCTTTCAGTCCTGATGGGAAGACGCTCGCCAGCGGTAGTAAGGACCACACGGCCAAGCTTTGGGATGTCGCCACCGGTACAGTGTTGCACTCTCTCAAAGGGCATTCTGATGCGGTCTATTCAGTTGCCTTCAGTCCTGACGGGAAGACTCTCGCCAGCGCCAGTTTGGACAACACAGTGAAGCTGTGGGAGGTCGCGAGCGGCACAGAGTTGCGCACCCTCAAAGGGCATTCTGATTGGATCTACTCAGTCGCCTTCAGTCCCGATGGGAAAACCCTCGCCAGCGGTAGCAAGGACAAGACCATAAAATTTTGGGATGTCTCGACAGGCGCTGAATTGCGCACTCTCAAAGGGCACACTGATACGGTCATCTCAGTCGCCTTCAGTCCAGACGGGAAGACTCTCGCCAGCTCTAGTTGGGATCTGACCGTCAAGCTGTGGGATGTCGCGACCGGCAAAGAGTTGCGCACCCTTGAAGGGCATTCTGAGGCTATCGATTCAGTCGCCTTCAGTCCGGACGGGAAGACTCTTGCCAGCGGTAGTGAGGACGAGACCGTCAAGCTGTGGGATGTGTCGACCGGCAGAGAGTTGCGCACTCTCAAAGCGCATTCTGCTTATGTCAACTCAGTCGCCTTCAGCCCTGACGGGAAGACTCTGGCCAGCGGTAGCGATGACAACACGGTCAAGCTGTGGGATGTTTCGACTGGCACAGCGTTGCGTACTCTCAGTCACCTTGATCACGTCCTCCGGGTGGCCTTCAGTCCTGACGGGAAGACTCTCGCCAGCGGTGGCGGTGACAACACGGTCAAGCTGTGGGACGTCACTACTGGCAAGCTGTTGCGTACTTTTTGAAAACGGCAGAAGGCGGGCCTGCGGCAGTTTCGAGTTTCGAGTTTCAAGTTTCGAGCGAAGGCGGACGGGGACGTCCGCGCTCCCAGCTTTCGAGTTAGGAGCAGACGGCGGAAGGCAGGCCTGCGGCAGTTTCGAGTTTCGAGTTTCAAGTTTCGAGTGAAGGCCGACGGGGACGTCCGCGCTCCCAGGCCTGCGGCAGTTTCGAGTTTCGAGTTTCAAGTTT
>DATNEI010000082.1:0-18979 GCA_035606795.1 Pyrinomonadaceae bacterium | reverse complement strand
CAACGACGAGGTCAGTCTTGTTGACCGCGAAGTTGTAGCCACTCTTGCTTCCGGTTCCCAGGAGCGGATCGACCAAAGCCTGACCGCACAGGGTGAGTGATCCGTCTGCACTGCAGCCGACGGCGCCCAGAGTTCCATAGTTACCCTGGCCAACGGTCGACTGGTAGGTCGCCTGACCGCTGTGGATGGTGCGCAGCGAGGATTGGGCAGAGCCTTCGTTCGCGGCGCGGCGTGAAGCGAGGAGATTCGGGATCGCGATCGCAGCGATAATGCCGATGATCGCAACCACGATCAGCAACTCGATAAGCGAGAAGCCTTCTTGACGTTTGTTTTTCATATCTTTCTTTTGCTCCTTAATGGATTTAGCTTGTTTTTTGCTTCGCGGCATCGGCTTCCTTCATCGAGCGACCGCAAGCGCGCGAATTGTCGGTGAACCGGTTTACAACTGTCGTGCCGAAGGAACGTCCTTGGTTGGATCGAGGGAGAAGTTTGATTTTGCTTAGGAATTCTCTGCAGTTTAAGTTCTGAAATCGACGCGTTGACAATTGCTGTCAAGCGCCAAGTGACGAAATCTGTTACCCGACGTTTTGCGAGATGTCGATCGGCACCTTGGTAGAAAGCAAAAGGCGGAGTGAAGATCAGCTTCACTCCGCCCGGCGGAATTAAAGATTTGCGGTGTGTTAGTTGCCGAGCGGCGGCGCAGCGATTACTGCCGCTTCGGATGCATAAGCCGTGAGCGCAGTGCGGTCACCGTGAACCGTGCCATCGGTCGCCACCCCAAAACGACGCGTGCCAGTTTTTCCGACGCCGGTAATGACCTGGGGAACCGCGGTCGCATAGAACTTTGCCGGACTGGTCCCAAGGACAAGATCAGTTTTGTTGACCGCGAAGTTGTAGCCACTCTTGCTTCCGGTCCCCAGAAGTCTATCGACCAGGGACTGACCGCATAGGGTCCGTGATCCGTCTGGGGTGCAGCCCACGCCTCCGAGAGCGCCAAAGTTTCCAGAACCAACGGTCGTCTGATAAGTCGTCTGAGCGCTATGAATCGTGCGTAGCGAGGCCTGGGCTGAGCTTTCGTTCGCCGCCCGGCGGGAGGCAAGGAGGTTCGGAATCGCGATCGAGGCGAGGATGCCAAGGATACAAACGACGATCAGCAACTCAACGAGCGAGAAGCCCGCTTGATGTTTGTCTTTCATTTATCGTTCTCCTTCGAAATGAGCTTCGGCTTTCGTTTCGCGGCTTCGTCTCGACATCAACCCCGGCGCGCGATGAGTCCAAACGCCACCAACAACTGTTGTGCCATTCGGCCATCGTCGTAAATGTCCGGATATCAACAAACGTTCGCTAACTGATCCTCCGCGGTTGGCAAAGTGACCGCTCCTGACAGAACGCGGCAAAGCAAACTGACGGAATCTGTCAGACAACGAGTATTTTAACGAGAGCTTATTTCGAGAAGAGAAGGGAATAGATTTGCGCAATCAGGTTGGGCGGCGAAGTCGTGTTAGCCGCCCGTTGAGCTGGATAGAAGTGATAGAAGGATTGGATTTTTTGCACTTCACGCGCCACCGTGCGCTCGGACTGTTCAGCCTGGTCGCTGGTTACGTTAACGCGGCGTCCTGCATAACCACGCGTCAGGTCATAAATGTACGCGCTATCGGTGGTGGCATCAGCGACGAACAGTTGTTTGGCATCACCGCTCAACATGCCATAGACCGGCCCGTAGCTATCGACAATCAGATAGGAGTCGCGTCGATATTGCTTTTGCTCTTCGAGCGTCTCGGTAAATAAGGGGCGCCCAAATAATTCGCTATTAACAATCGGTCTGCGACCCATCAAGTAGTAGATTGTCGGAGTGATGTCGGTCGAGAACGCAATACTGCCTGGTTCAGAAACTACGTCAGTCGCCATGGCTTTCGGCAAGTGGATCAGCAGCGGGATGCGAATTACTTCCGGGTAGAGCGAATTTCCGTGGCCCCAATGACCTTCTTCGCCGAGCGCGTCGCCGTGATCGGACGTCAGCACGATGATGCTGTCGTCATAGAGTCCGCTGGATTTGAGAAACTGCACAAACTCGCCGAATGCCTTATCGATTCGTTCAACTTCAAAAGCGTGTTGCGGTTCGAAACCAGCGTAGCGGGCTTCACGTGAAAATTGTCGTCGCGTGTGCTGCAGCGAAACGAGATGAAGGTTCTGGGGCTGCGAGTAGGCGAAGATTCTTTCCGGTCGTCGCGTCGATAATTTTGCTTGCAGATCGGCCAGGGTCTCGACGAAGTCGTAATCTTTCCAATCTCCTCCACGATCAAGTTCGACAGCGTCACTAAATGATTTCAAGATAGACTTCAGGATCGGATCTATCGTGATGAATGAAGTGTAATGTTCGGCGTCGATGAGCTTCTGCAGAGAGTTCATCGGATAGAACGGCTGCACGAACTGTTTGTGCAACTGCATGCTGCCCGTCCAAATCGACGGCTCGGCCAACGCCGTCCCGCCATAACGGGTGAAGGCGTTGCGCATTACCGTGCTTTCGTCGGCAAATGCGGCAATGTTCGGGGTGAACTGTACGGACGGATTGTAGGGCGAAAGATAGTCTTGTCGCAGGCTATCAATCACGAAAATAAAAATGTGTGGCTTCTTCGTGAGAGTGACACCGGACGAGGCTGCCAGGTTCACATCAACCGGTGTAACAGCGGCCTCTGGCGGAATGTTCGTGTTCTGTCGCAACATCGCAAAGAACGGATCATCATCAGTTGTCTCAAACACATCAACTGCCGCGGGTGCAAGGATTTGGCCGGTCAATGCGAACGATGGGTCATAACCCGCATATCGATCAATTGTCAGGGAAATTGCCGGCGCGTGTGTGCTCACGGCTAATTCAAGCCGCCGTTTTCCGAAATGCAGGCCAACAAATATTGCCAAGCTAATGCCCATGACGACGCCCAATGTCCGCCACGAGTAATTGGCCGTATGTCTTGATTTGGAAAACGCGCGAAACACGATCGCGCTGGCCAGCCAAACAAACAGTACTGACATTTGCTGGAGCAGACCGTTCCAATCAACGCCCTGCAGCCGGATCGAAGTGGTGTAAGCGAAGACCGCAAGCGCAGCAATCAACCCGATACGCAGAGCCAATCGGGCAAAAGGAGATGCAAATACCAGATAACCTCGGGCTCGTGAGTTATAGCTTCTGAGAGTTGAAAATCGTCTCAGAGAGACTGAAATGTAACTTATAAACGCGACGGAGAAGGCAACTGCAACCACGTCTGCGGGGCCGCCCATGAAAGAGATCTGAACGAAGACCACTTTGCGCAGGACTACCGCCGCGGCGACAGCCACCAGGGCAGCTCGAATAACAAATTCCACGTTCTGTGAGCGCGTTATCTTCCGCGAAATCGCGGTCGAGAACCTGAACGCTGCAAACACCACAGCAAATACAGCGAAGTGTGCAACGAAAGTCAGGACGGCAAGTAAACAAAGCTCAGTGCGCGTGAATCCTCCAGTTCCGTACCGGAGCGCAAAGACCGCAAGAAAAATTAGTGAGACGCTTAGGGCGAGCGCGGTGACCTGGCTGAGATCGAGTCTTTGACCTTGTGTATCGGTCTCAATTAACGCCAGACATCTCTGCCAATCAAGAAGTGCCACCCATAATAGCGGCAGGACCGATAGGAGCGCCCATACAAACGTCCTCTCGTCTTCCGGCGGTTTTGCCAGAATGGGATTGAAGAAAAGGAAGGTTGCCGTAGATCCTGTCAGGACGATGAAGGCGACGGTGATTTTGCGTGTCCGCGCGGACAGCAGTTGAGGAATCAACGAAACGTAGATCGGCAACAACGCGATGGCGCAAACAATCGCGTAGCGTTTGGCGAAGACATTCAGGATCGGAACAACGTTCCAATCAAACAACATGTGCCGCGTATATGGTACGTAATAAAGCAGAAGGTAGAACGCAGTCACAAAAACAAAGCTGCCGAAAAGCACACGCGACAGAAGAAACACGACCGGTTGTTCCGCCCATGAGTTAATGCGCGCGAGCGCCGGTGCGAGGGTATTTTTCATCAAGTTCAGTTCGAAAAAATGGTTGAGAGGTTTAGATCGCGCGACCGTTCAGGTCGCAGGGCGGTGAGGTTCGGAGCAATACCTATGCCAATCTGAGGAGAAAGGCTCGCTAGCTTTCGCTGCCCGCGCTGGCCGCTTGTTCGTTGTCTTCGCTGTCGAAGTCCTCGGCGCGGCGGCGTGGCTCGGGATCGGTGGCGCGCCGGCGCGGAATAGAGTCGCCGCCCCGGCGTTCGTCACGCATCTGCGCAGTTAACCCGCGCACACCGTGCTTGTCGAGCAAGTGACGGAGCGAACGCACGGACATTTGCAGCAGTTGCGCGGCATTCGTTTGGTTTCCTTCGGTGCGGCGCAAGGCCTCAAGCAGGTAAGTCTTTTCGAGTTGGTCGAGGTGCGCGGTCAAATTCAGTCCGTCCACCGGGAGATCGAACGCCGACGAGACTCGGGTCTGGCTGTACTTGGTGATCTGGTCCGGCAAACGTTCCGGCTGAATCATGTTCGTCATTTCCAGCGCCACCGCCCGCTCAATGGTGTGTTCCAGCTCACGCACGTTTCCGGGCCATGAGTACGCTTCCAACAAGCGCATCGCCGGCGGGCTGATCGAAAGGTCTCGGCCCGTTTGCGCGCAATGCTTACCGATGAAGTATTGCGCCAGCTCTACGATATCGCCTTTGCGTTCGCGCAAAGGCGGCAACTCCATCGGGATCACCGAGACGCGATAGTACAAGTCTTCGCGGAAAGAGCCATCTTTCACCATCGCCGCCAAGTCGCGGTTCGTGGCCGCGATTACGCGCGTGTTTACTTCGCTTTCTTCATGCGCGCCTACGGGACGCACTTTGCGCTCCTGCAAGACGCGCAGCAGCTTCACCTGCATCGCCGGCGACATCTCGCCGATCTCATCGAGAAAGATAGAGCCCTGGTTGGCCGCTTCGAACAGCCCTTTACGATTTGCCGTGGCGCCGGTGAAGGAGCCTTTTACGTATCCGAACAACTCAGATTCGAGCAGAGTCTCAGTAAATGCGCCGCAGTTCACGGAAACGAAAGGCTTCTGGGCGCGCGGACCGAGATCGTGGATCGCCCGAGCCACCAGTTCTTTGCCGGTTCCGGATTCGCCGGTGAGCAGCACCGTTGAAGGAACCTGCGCGACCGTTTCGATCATTTGAAAAACCGATTGCATGCGGTCGGACTGACCAATGATGTTGCTGAGTTTGCCCCGCGCCCTTTGTCCTTTGATGAGCGCTTCATTTTCATCTTTGAGAGTCTGGGCTTCGGCGGCGCGGGCAATCTTCTCCAGCGCCCGCGCGACTTTTTCCTTCAGCAGCTCGTTGTCGAAAGGCTTGTGGACGAAGTCGAATGCACCCAGCAGAAAAGCTTCATGCGCGGTCGCCTCGTTCGCAAAGGCAGTCATCATGATGACTTCGACGCTGGGATTGAGGTCGCGGGCCGCGCGCAGCAAGTCGATGCCGCCCATGTCCGGCATCTTGACGTCAGAAATGATCACGTCGGCAGGCTGCTGGCGCAGCATGTCCATCGCCTTCCGCCCGTTTTCCGCGACGCGCACAGCGTGACCGTCTCGTTGGAACAGATGCGTCAGAAACTGACGCATGCTGAGTTCGTCATCGACTATGAGAAGATTTGCCATCGCAAAACCAAAAAACTATCTGACATTTCTCATTTGACATCTCTCATTTGTTAATTCCCTCGGGTTGCCCTTGCAGTCTTCAGCGAGCTTGCAAAGATTCGACACAACTCATTCGTTTCCGTGATATCAGCGAGCAATTGACTCTTAATAAGTTCGCTCCTTTCAATCACACGCAACCAGATGGATGTCTCATTCAGTTCTTTAAGCACAATCCGAAGCTTATGCACGAAGTCGGCGTGACTTTCTGCCCCTCTTGCCTCGCCATAATTCGGGGCAGGCGATGTTCCTGATCTTAGGATTTGGCCGGCGATGTGTCTTCCGTCCGCAGTACGTGGAAGGCTAGCGGAAAGCTTGACAATCCTCACCGCGAAACTGACCAATCGATCTTCGAGCTCGTCGGCCTTTGATTGCGGCGCTTTCGCCAATGCTGTACTCGCGGGCATCGTCGTTTGTCCAATTTCGAAATGATAAATGTCAAATCTCAAATGATAAATAGTCTTTTCTCATGCGCCCGGTAACTCTACGCTGATTATCGTTCCTGTTCCTTCGCGGCTGCGAACGTTGATTGTACCACTATGGTCGCGAATAATTTGATAAACAATCGACATCCCCAGACCAGTCCCGCCAGTGGTTGAGGTGAACGGTTCAAACAACCGCTCGACTTGTTCGGGTGACATTCCGCAGCCGCTATCTTTGAAACTGATATGGACGCGGTGAGCATCTGTTTTTTTCGCGGTCACATTGAACTCACCGCCATTCGGCATCGACTGCAGCGCGTTGCGCGCCACATTCCAACAAACTTGTTTCAGTTGTTCTGCGTCCCCCTTAATCATCAGCGCCTCATCCGGCAAATCTTCTTTCAGAGCGTGGCCGTCGCTGATCTCCGGACTGTTACGCAGCAGCTTCAGGGTTTCGCGAATCAGTGCACAGACGTCAACTGCTTCGATTGAGGCCGGGCGGGGCCGCGCATAATTCAGATAGTCCGTAACGATTTTGTTTAGCCGATCGGATTCGCGCAGGATGATTTCCATCAACTGAGTATGATCCGAATCTTCTTTCATCTCGGAACGCAGCATTTGAATCGAACCGCGCATGGCTGCGAGCGGATTGCGAATTTCGTGTGCGATCGACGCCGCCAGACGGCCAACTGCCGCCAGACGATCCTGACGCCGTGCGGTTTCCTCCATCACGCGCACGTCGGTCAGGTCCTGAAAGGTGATGACCAGGCCGCTCGTCTCTCCTGATTCAAGAAAGAGAGGAGCAATGCTGAAACCAAGGTGGAGCATGAAACCGCTCTGGGTCAATGAATCGACTTCGAACCTCGGACTGACTTTGCCTGAGGCTGCGGCTTCCATCGAATCGGCGATTTGCCGCGACATGTCGCCGAAGAACATTGAGGCATTCTTACCGCCAACCTCTTCAGTCTTGTAACCGGTGATCTCTTCTGCGGCCGCGTTGAAAGTATAGATTTGCCCTTCCAGGTCAGTCGTGATTAAGCCCGAGCGAATTGACTCGACGATTCGTTCATGCAGGGCGCGAAGATCGGCAAGCGATCGTGTCGCGGCCGCCAACTGTTCGGAATGCGACTGCCGTTCGGCCAGCCTTGCCGCCAGCAGTCCGACCACCAGAAACGAAACGTCAGCCAAACCCATTGTTTGGATGATCGTCGGCAACGACTCCTCGACGGGTAAGCTCCCGCGGGGAGCAATGCCGTTCAACAGCAGGAGAGCACAAGCATTGAACGCGGCGGCGCTGCCGATCGAAGTGATCAAGGCCCCGCGCGGACCGATGAACCAGCTCGCCGCTGAAATCACGACGATGTACAGCGCTGTATACGGCGAGCGGACCGCGCCGGTAATCCATACCAGCCACGTCACCAAAAGCACGTCACCGAAAAACTGGAAACGCGCCTGAGCCAGATAGTCTTTCCAGAGGACGCGGGCGATTGAATAGAGAAGAGTTAACGCCGCAACGACAACGATCAGCGGCTTGATGGATTGGAGTGAATCGGGAACATTTGCCGCGAACGTACCGCGTGCCCAGACAGCTCCCGCCAGAAGCACGAGCATTGTGATGGCGGCCCGGCCCGCGATTAGCCACCATAACCGGGTTCCGAATGAGGGTTCGGCTCGATTTTCCTGGTGCGCCATTCAGAAACAGCCTACCACAAAATTAGCGCGGATTTTTCGTTTGCGGGAGGACCTCCGGCAGGACAAATGGTCAGCAAAAGTTGACTTTGGCGGGTCACATGCATATTGTCACCTCGTTGCCACAGAACTAAAGGTGCCCACGATATTATGCGCCTTCTGCCCCGGGTCCTCCTCGTAATCCTGTTTGCGGTTTTTCTGCGCTCATCTGCAGGCGGTCAACAGCCGTCACAGATGGTGATTCTGCTTCCTCGCGCCATCGCATCCGATCCAAGTCTTCCTGCCGTCCGCGTGACGGTTGACCATCAGCGCGTGCAACTCGGAACGCTGGTGAACTTCACCATGTCCCCCGCGAGTCTGGCCAGCGATCGCAGGTATACGGTCACGTTGAATTTTGGCGACGGCCAGCAGCGCGTGATGAATCAACCTGCAACGGAACATCTCTATGGATCAGTCGGCAGATTTGTTTATTCAGTTTCCATCACGCGCAAGCCGCCCCAGGTTGAGTTGAACGTCACAGGCGTTCCGGCCCAGGAAAACGAGGTCGTCAAATTCACGGCGCAGCTTTCTGTGCCGGATCCGGATTTGCAATATCGGTTTGTGTACGGCGATGGCTCGCGCACAGATTGGCAAAGCAGTCCCAGCGCCGAACACGCCTACAACCGCGCAGGAAATTATTCCGCGTACGTTGATGTTGGTGACGGAAACCAGGGGCTGGGCGGAAGCACGCGCAAACAAATACCGATCAGGTCGGCTCAGCCGTCGCAAGTTTCTCTGAGCGCGGCACCTTTGCCGGCGCCGAAAGGCCAGCCAGTAGTTTTCAAGGCCAGCGTTTCTCCCGCAATCGCAGACGCGAAATATCAATTTGATTTTGGTGATGGCACGCCAACTCTCTGGCAAGTCAATCCCCAGGCGCAGCACATCTACGACACCGCAGGCACTTATAACGCGTTTGTTCAGGTGAGCCAGGGGGGCAACAATCCAAGTGCGATGAAGAGCAACATCATCGCCCTAAGTGTGCAATCGGGTCCCAACACGTACCCACCACCGGCATCAACTCCAACACCTAACCCAGCGGCGTCGCCAAAGCCGCCGGCTTCGCCCTCGGCCTCACCATCAGCCAGCCCGTCGGCTTCGATAGTTGCGTCTCCAACGCCGGGGACGGGAGTTGTTTCGCTGACAACGCCATCGACTACAGGTTCTGACGGCAACACCCCTAACGTCGCGCCGGGTTCCATCAGGTGGTGGTATTGGCTGTTGGTTGGTTTGCTGTTGCTCGGCTTGTTCAAGGCCAGCGCTTATTTGTTTGCCGCTAAGCCGACGTTCGCCGCGTTCTCCGATCCGGGCGTAGCCGGAATTACCAACCAAAAAGGATTGCTGCCACTCGACTTTCAACTGGTGCTGAACCCGAACGTTTCGACGGGCGATTATTCGGTGACGACCGGAGAGCCGCAGTTGATTCAGAATCTCGATCGACTGCAAAACCGGCAAATGCTGGAGATTTGAGGAGAAGTCATGACTGAAGCCCCCGCTAAGATTCGCGAAGAGGAAACAAAGACTGAGACCGTCACGGTCGTGGCTGACGGAGTAAAGAAAACTGAAGTCCCTGTCACGATACGTGAAGTCTTTGACTTGCCGAAAAATGGCGCGGCCGATCCGCAGCCAGATCGCTGGGACGCGGTCGAACAGCGAATCAAGAAAGAAGTGAAGGACGTCAAATTTCCCGCGGCGCTTCACGAGCTGGGCCCGAAGATTTGTGAGCTGTTCGACGTGGCCCTGCCGGACATCCTGGTGACCTCATGGAAAAAAGTCGGTGGCTTGCAGGCCCTGCTCGAGAAGTCACGGAACGCGCCTGACGAAGTTATGTACCTCGAATTGGCGCAGCACAGCATCAACTCTGAACACAAACCCCACCTCGAGATGCGGATCAAAGATCTGCCGGTAAAAAAGATCGAGTTTCTGGTGAAACTCATCTTTAATCTGAAGGGTTTTGTCGTTAAGGTACAAAAGGGCGCGATTCAGGAAATCCAGACTGGCGCCTGTGAAGTGAAGGGAACTATTTCATACGCCGGTCAGGTGATAGTTGAAAAGAAACTGACGCCAATTAAACTTCCCGGACGGGTGCCGGTGGCCGCAGTACTGGGCGCCTTGTCCCTCGAACAAGCGAAGATAGCCGGCAAGTCGTAATTCTATTTGCGGCTAATCTTTCTTTTCCCAATCCGCGCGCGCCAGGGCACTGATCGGCTCGAGACCTTTTTCGCGCAGCGCTGAATTCAATCCGCCGAGTTCGCGCGCTACCCACGCATCGAAATCCTTGACCACATCGGCAAGCTCATGCGCGATCGCATCTGAACGATCGATTTGCGTCTGCGTGGGCCGGCCTTCGTAACCACTGACGTTGCCGTAAAGCTCAGTCAGGTATTCGCGCAGGCGCTGCTCGCCGGTAATGGCGCCGCCTTCCTTTGTAGCCACGATGCGACGGCGCAGCTCGTCAACTTGTTTAGCCGCGTCGCGCAAACGCGCAGCGAGTGGATCGTTCGCCGGAAGTTTGCCGGCGCGGTCTTCAAGCGCTACGCGGACACCATTAATTCGATCCGTGGCGAAGGTCATGTCTTCCAGGGCGTGATACAGCTTCATCAGCAGATCGAACTGCGCCTTTCGATCTCTCGGCGAATAGTTCGAGCGGGGATCGCCAGTGACTTGCAACGGCATCGTGTACACGTTCTTGTCTTTCGTCAGCTTCACGGTGTAGGTACCGGGCATTACCCGTGGGCCAACCTGCGCCCCAAACGCAGCGCTGGCCGCGGTGGGGACGCGCGGCGCCTTCATCCGCATTGACCAGAGCACGCGATTCAATCCGCGGCGCTTGCTGCTCGGAATCGTGCTGACCAGATTGCCTTGGGGATCGAACACCTCGAGTTTCATGTCGCCGAAGATGTGTCGCTTCTTTTGATAAAAAGTGATCACGGCGCTGTTCGGCGGATTCGGCCCGGTAAATTCCGCGTCGCCATCGACCCATCCGCCACCGGCAGGAATTTGTTGCACCACCGGTTTGCCTTGAATGAACTCTGCTTCCTTGCCAAGAGTGTCAGACGTGAGCTTTCGCAGCGGCGTAATGTCGTCAATGATCCAAATGCCGCGTCCGTGCGTCGCGATCACCAGGTCCGCATCGCGCGGATGAATTGCCAGGTCGCGCACCGCTACGCTGGGCAACTCGCCGCCTTTGTACTGGGCCCACTGCTTGCCCCCGTCGACTGATATCCAAAGTCCGAATTCAGTGCCCGCAAAGATTAGATCTCGATTGACGAGATCTTCCTTCACCACGTGCGAATAACCACGGACTTTCGCGCCTGCAGGAATTACTGAAGTCCACGTCTTGCCGTAGTCAGTCGTCTTGTAGACGTAAGGCTTCATGTCGCCGAACATGTGCGTGTCGAACGTTGCGTAGGCGGTGCCTTCGTCGAAGTGGCCCGCGTCGATTGATGATACCCACGCGTTTTTTGGCACGCCGGCAGCCGTCACATTGCTGGTGAGGTTGGTCCATGTCTTGCCGCCGTTGCGCGTGAGCTGCACATTGCCGTCGTCCGTGCCTACCCAAATCATCAGAGGGTTCTTCGGCGACTCACAAATCGTGTAAATCGTCGTGTGCATCTCGGCGGAAGAGTTGTCTACGGTGATGCCGCCCGATTCCTCCTGCTTCTGTTTTTCCGGATCGTTCGTGGTTAGGTCCGGCGAGATGCGTTCCCACGTCTGCCCGTGATCTCGCGAGCGAAACAGGAATTGAGATCCGATGTAAACAGTGCCGAGGGGACTGACGTGGATTGGCGTGTTCCAATTAAACCGCAGCTTGCCTTCTTTGTAGCCGGGGAGCGGCTGAATATCCCGCGTTTCGTGCGTCTTTCGATTGACGCGCCCGATGTAACCGCCCTGCGACTCAGCATAAATGTAGTTTGCATCAGAAGGATCGGCGAACATCCAGAAGCCATCACCGCCAAACATGTTCTCCCAGCGGTCGTTGGAAATGCCGCCCGGATATTGTGAATCGCCAACCCAGGAACTGTTGTCCTGCAAACCGCCGTAGACGTGATACGGCATGTCATTGTCGACGCTGACATGATAGAACTGCGAGACGGGCAAGTTGTTGGCTTTCCACCAGCGATTGCCGCCGTCATACGAGTACCAGAGCCCGCCATCATCACCCGTGATCAAATGATCGGTGTTATTCGGATCGACCCACGTGTCATGAAAGTCCCCGTGGGCGCCACCCGAGATATTGCTGAAGCTCTTGCCGCCGTCGCTGCTCGCGATCAGTGAGCCTCCGGCTTTGTAGACTTTGTTTTCGTCCTTCGGATCGATGGTGAGATTGGCAAAATAGAAAGGCCGCCAGATCATGTTCTGACTGCGATCGAGCGCCGTCCACGTGCGGCCACTGTCATCAGATCGATACAGACCATCGCGCGGCATCTCTGCTTCAATCGTGGCGTAAACGACATTTGGCTTTGAGGGCGCAACCGCGACAGCCACTCGGCCCCAGGGCTTCGGCGGCAAACCTTTCGCGTACGTCGCATCGAGTTCGACCCAGTTGGTGCCGCCGTCTGTGCTCTTCCACATGCCGCTGCCGCTGAACGCCGTCGGCCCTTTGCCGCCCGATCTGAACGTCCATCCCTGACGCCGAAAGTCCCACAAACCCGCATACAGCGTCTTCGGATCTTTCGGATCCATCGTCATCATCGAACAACCGGTGGAAGCATTCGCGCCTTTCAAAATTTGTGTCCAGGTCTTGCCGCCGTCGTTAGTGCGATAGACGCCGCGGTCGTTGCTGTCGCTCCAGAGTTTTCCCGGCACGCAGACATAAACCGTGTTCGGGTTCTCAGGATTTACCAGAATCTTCGAGATGCGCTCCGATTCCGGCAATCCCATGTTGGTCCAGTTGTCGCCGCCGTCGATTGATTTGTAGACACCGTCGCCAACTGAAGTGCTGTTGCGCGTCCAGGGCTCGCCAGTGCCGACCCAAATCGTTTTCGGATTCTTCGGATCAATCGTCACCGCGCCGATCGACTGTAGTGGTTGCTTGTCGAAGACCGGCTTGAAGGTGGTGCCGCCGTTCAGCGATTTCCACACGCCGCCACTTGCTGAGCCCACATAGATCGTCAGCCGCTGTCCTTCGTGCTCGGCGGCGATCGAGGTGATACGGCCGCTCATGGTTGCTGAGCCAATGTTCCGCGCGCCCAGTCCCGAGATCGTGTCGGAGTCAACTTTGACGGCCGGTGTTTGGGCGGCAGCGCTAACTGCCACCAGGATTGTCAGTCCAAGGACGGAGAGAATCAGGTTCTTTTTCATCGAATATTCCTCATAAGAGAAAGTGCGACGGCTATGCCGTTTGATGTGCGGAAGGTCTTTGACCTTCCCTAACCGCGTTTCTTACTTGTGGGGCTATGCCCAGGACTGGGCGTAGCCCGAAACAAAGTTGTCCGAGGTAACGGTGGGGCAAAGCCACCACCGCACATCAAGCGGCGAAGCCGCTCCTAAGGCTTCACCGGCATCGCGAACCGCTTGTCGTCCATTGGCACATTCGCTTCGATCTTGTCGTAGACAATCTTTTGTTTGAACTGACTTCCTTTGCCGCCCACTTCGATTGAATAAGGCACGTACCACCCGGCAACTTCTTTGTAGTCGCCTAACACAGTTTCAAATTCAACTTCGGCGCCGCGCACGATTCGTTTCGTCTCGATCTTAATCGGCACAAAATAGTCCGTGTCCATGAAGAAGTAGCGCGTCTCGCCGTTCGCCAGCGTCACTTTCAATTTGTAAGTATCGGTGCCTTCGACTTCGTCCATGCCGACGAATTCGACTTTGTTTCCTTTGGCTTTGTAATTGACGAGCGGACCATCGAAGTCGGCTTCCTCAATGGCGGCTTTCAGTTCGCCCTCGCCCATGGTTTCCGCATCTTTCTTGCCCTGCCAAGGTTGAATCTTCCAGCCGTTCTTCCCGTCGTACGCGCTGCTGCCGACCAAACCCTGAATGGTGATGTCCTGCCGGAACATGTTGGGCCGCTTGTTTTCTTCCACAATCGGAATTTCAAACCCGCCCCCGGCGATTACTTTTCCGGTGCGCCGGATGGTTTTTACGGCTTCGATCTTGTCCATCCCGCCGACAGTCTTGACGTACTTGGCGACAATTTCATCCGCGGTTTGCGACATAGCGCCGGCGGCGAAGAGCAAGAGCAGCATCAGCGCGAGCATTACTTTATGCATCGAGTTTTCTCCTTGCAGGCGAGTTGGTTCGGCATTTTGCACTAATACGTAGGGCAATACAAAAAGTTTTTCGCCGGGAGATCCATTCTCGGCGTGGTATATACTGGCGCAGCTTTCTTCAAAATCATCGTCAGAGAAATCCAGAAAAGAGTGAAACGCATTCTGCATGTTGTCGGCGCGCGACCCAACTACATGAAGATCGCCCCGATTGTGCGCGAGATGGCCAGGTTTCCCGATGATTTTGCGCAGACGCTCGTCCATACAGGTCAGCATTACGACGACAATATGTCAAAGCTGTTTTTTGATGAACTCGACATGCCGCGACCCGACATCAACCTGGAAGTTGGATCGGGATCGCACGCCGCGCAAACCGCCGAAGTAATGCTCCGCTTCGAGCCGGTGCTAAAACAATTCAATCCCGATTGGGTCCTGGTGCCGGGTGACGTCAACTCGACACTCGCGTGCGCGTTGGTGGCGGTAAAGCTGGGCGTGAAGGTCGCGCACATCGAAGCCGGCCTGCGGTCGTTCGATCGGACAATGCCGGAAGAGATCAATCGCCTTTTGACGGATCAGATATCTGATTTGCTGCTGACGCATTCGCCGGAAGCCGCCGACAATCTGATTCGCGAAGGGATCGTGCCGGAAAAGATTCATCTGGTCGGCAACACAATGATTGACACGCTCGTCCGTTTGATGCCGCTGGCAGAGGAGCGCTGGCCGGCGCTGCGCGAGCAATTTGGGTTTGAAAGATTTGTGCTCGTGACGCTTCATCGTCCGAGCAATGTCGATGCGGGCGGTGGTCTCACTGAAATAGTTTCGGCGTTGAATGAAATCAGCGAGGAAATCCCGGTGATTTTTCCCGTACACCCGCGCACTCAGACGCGGATCGGAGAACACTCGATAGATGTGCACAAGAATGTCCGGCTCGCGGAACCGATTGGTTACATTGATTTCCTGGCGCTACAAGCGCACGCGGGGGTTGTGGTTACCGACTCGGGCGGGGTGCAGGAAGAGACAACCTTTCTTGGGGTGCCTTGTTTGACTGTTCGTCCGAACACGGAACGCCCGGTCACGATCAAGAGGGGAACCAACAAACTTGTGCCGCGAAATCGCGATGCGATCGTCTCTGAAATCCAGGCAGCGACTGCCCGGACGCGGGCGGCTACTGCTCAGCCTCCTGAATTCTGGGACGGCAAGGCGGCGGAGCGAATTGTCAGTCTCTTTCGCTCATTGTCAGGTGAGTAATGGAAACAAAAAAGCGGCAACGACTCTTGCCGCCTGCGGTGAAAACGTGGTGAGGCGTGTAGGGATCGAACCTACGACCCGCAGATTAAGAGTCTGCTGCTCTACCAACTGAGCTAACGCCCCACGGGAAGTTGAAATTATACGGCGCGAACTTCTCTAGTCAAGGAACCCCGTCAAGATTTCTCAACCACAGAGGACACAGAGAAAACCAAACAGCACAATACACCTCGACTGTTTTAGAAATCCTCCGTGTCCTCTGTGGTTTAATTCGCTGTCCATTTGTCAAAACCCACACTCTTCGCAGAGAATGTCTCTCTCCATTAACTGCGCACAAAACAGATGAAATATCACGACAACGTGTTGCGTCTAATTGGCAACACGCCATTAATAAAACTCAACCGGCTCAACAAAGGATTGCAGCCGCTGATTCTCGCGAAGATGGAGAATCTCAATCCCGGTTTCTCCGTCAAAGATCGCATCGGCATCTCGATGATCGCAGCCGCCGAACGCGAGGGCGTCCTCAAACCCGGCGGCACGATCGTGGAAGCCACCTCCGGAAACACCGGCATCGGTCTCGCGATAGCCGCAGCAGTCAAAGGCTACAAATGCATTTTCGTAATGACTGATAAAGCGTCGGTTGAGAAGTCGCGCTATTTGAAAGCGCTTGGCGCTGACGTCGTGATTACGCCGGTCTCGGCCAAGCCGGGCACACCGGACCACTATGTTTCGACCGCGCGCAGGATTGCGGCCGAAACGCCGAACTCGTTTTATCCCGATCAATATTCTCACCCCGGAAATCCGGAGGCACACTATCGGACGACCGGTCCGGAACTGTGGGAGCAGACGGAAGGAAAAATCACACACTTTGTTTCGGGCATCGGCACCGGCGGAACAATCTCCGGCACGGGCAAGTTTTTGAAAGAGAAAAATCCAAACATCAAAGTCATCGGCGCCGATCCAGTCGGATCGATTTACAAGACTTACAAGGACACCGGAAGAATTCCGGAAACGACGCCTTACCTGGTCGAAGGCATTGGGCAGGAAGTGCTCCCCGCGAACGCGCACATGCAGTACGTCGATGAGGTCATGAACATCAACGACCATGACTCATTCGAGACTGCGCGACAACTGAGCCGCACCGAAGGGATTTTTTGTGGCGGCTCAACCGGAACAAATTGCGCGGCGGCATTGCGCGTCGCTCGCGACCTCGACGAAAGCGCTGTCATTGTTTTTGTAGTTTGCGATACCGGCGAACATTACTTGAGCAAATTCCATTCAGATGAATGGATGAAAGAGAAACGCCTGCTTGAGCCGCAGAAGATTACGGCTGGGTTACTTAGCGAGACGAAAAGTAAAGGCGCCCCCGAAGAATTGGTCACTGTGGCGCCGACCGATCTCGTAGGCAGCGCGCTGGCGAAGATGAACGAAATGGGTTTGTCGCAAATTCCGGTGATGGAAGACGGCAAGTCGGTCGGGTCACTGCGCGAAAATCATCTGCTGGCAAAAGTCTTCAGCGATCGCGAACTGCTCGATGCGCCAGTCAGTAAGATCATGGACAAGGGTTTCCCGACGGTGGACGTTGATGACGGTGTGAACGTCGTGTCGCGCAAGCTGCGGACGAGCCCGGCAGTGCTGATTGAGGAGTACGGCCGTATCACCGGCATCATCACACGCCACGATGTTTTGGAAATGAGCTTCGACGACGGTGAGTGAGTGTCAGAAGCCCGACCGTGAGGGAGGGTAACTTTCGCTAAATTCGTCCAGGATGTTACCAGTCAAGGTTGCCCTTGCTTACGCTCGGGCTTCTGACACGCTCCTCTCATAAAACTTCACCCGCAGTCCTTCATCCAACTGCCTAGTCTCGTACATTTCAAATCCATCCAGGAAATTCGAGGGCATGAAGGTGTCCGCGTCTGCGACTGACAGCGGAACCTCAGTCACAATCCAGCGTTCGATATGTGGGAGAAATGCTTCGTAAACGGTCGCGCCGCCAATTACAAAAAGATGACTGTCGAGCGTTTTGGCAAACTTCAAGACGGACTCCGCGTCCTTCATAACGATCACGCTCTCCGGAATCGAGGCGTTGCCATCGCGGGTCAGGACAATGTTCTGACGATCCGGCAAGGGACCTTTCAAGGTTGACCAGGTACGTCTTCCCATGACGACGGCATTTCCCATCGTCGTCTGTTTGAAAAACTTCATGTCGGCGGAATAGTGCCAGGGCAGCTTTCCGCCTTTGCCGATGGCGAGGTTCCGATCGACTGCGACGATACCAATGATCATTGGTCGATCCGATCCACAATCTCAACTACTTTTTCTATCTGCTCCATGTAACTTCCAAACAAAGCATTTGCTTCCACGTCCGTCATCGCCGCATCTTTTTCCGCTCGCAACTGTAAGATCCGCGCGAAAGGTGTCGCGTCAAGATTGAGCAAGTCCACCGTCGCCTTAATGCTGTCTTTCTTGGAAACCGGCGGCTCCTGACCTTGCAAAATTAAAACTGCGCGAAAGAGCGCCGCGAAGCTGGTCAGACTGTCGCTCATCAAATTCGACAATCTTTCCGCCGAAGCTGACGCGGGAATATACAGCCGCCGCAAGCGAATCAAACTGGTGCGCAGCTCATATTCGGTTTGATGACGCAGGTTGGCCTGCGAGATCTGCACGAACTCAAACGGGTCGCGCCCGAACAAAATCTTGCGCGCCTTTTCCATTTGCAGAAATTCGATCGGAAAGACATCCGCGGCATCCTGAAGTTCCGCTACCGTAAAATAAACCGGAGTCGGTTGGCCGAGTTTGTGCCATTCCCGCAGGGCATTGTGGGCAGTCTGCAAATCGTCCGTGGTTATCCGGTTGAGAGCAATTAACAGATTATGATCTGAGCGGCGAGTGACTTGTCCCTCCGCCGCCGCCGATCCGTACAGCACGATTGACGCGAGGTTATCGCCATGCGCCACGCGCAGTTCGTTTATCAGCTGCTCCAGTTTGGCTTTGTTGCTGGCCATCCGAATCCCCGTCTCACTGATTGAAATTCACCTGCGGCGCCTGGCGGGCGCCTTCGTCGGCTTTGAAATATGCCTGTTCCTTGAACCCCATCAGACCGGCAATTAGAACTGTTGGGAACCGATTGCGCGTGGTGTTGTAATCCTGCGCGGCATTGTTGTAATCGTTGCGCGCGGTTGCCAGGCGATTCTCAGTTCCAGCCAATTCATCCTGAAGCTTTAAGAAGCTCTCGTTCGACTTAAGTTGCGGGTAATTCTCCGTGATCGAAAGGAAGCGTCCACCCGTTCCCAGCAGACCGCCATCGCGAAGGGCCTGATTGAGCTCCCCATCTGCGGCAATCTTGTCTTCCGTCGTGCTGTTTGGGTTCTGCATAGTCGAAAGCAGTTGCGATCGTGCTTCGGCAATTTTGGTGAACACTCTTTCTTCGAGTCCCGCAATTCCTTTCACGGTCGCGACGATATTCGGAATCAGGTCCGCGCGTCGCTGCATTTGATTCTCAACCTGCGACCATTTCGCCTGGACGTTCTGTTGTTTCGTCACCATCGTGTTGTAACCGCCGATTCCTGAACACGCCAGGATCACAACCACCAGCAGCACTACGCCGAGAATCGCACCCAGAATGATGATGGGCTTTCTATCCA
>DATNEI010000079.1:0-6490 GCA_035606795.1 Pyrinomonadaceae bacterium | reverse complement strand
TTACCTGAACCTGAAGCAGGACGGCGCAAAAATCACCGGCACGATTCGCGTGACGCAGTTCTTCTATCGCATCAGCGAGAGCACCGGGGGTCCGGACGGCTTCACTCTCACCGGTTCGATGATGGATGGCAAGAGCGAGCGAAAAGTTTCGTACGAAGGAAAACTGGCTGGCGACGAGCTGCACATCTCTACGCGGCGACGGCCCCAGGATCCCCCGACACAGTTGATCGCGGTGCGCGCTCCCGCTGGTGAAGGCGCGATGCCGGCGCGCAATCCCCTTCCTGCTTTGCACAAAGTTGCCGACAACGGGCTGGCGCGCACGCCGCCCATGGGCTGGAACAGTTGGAACAAGTTCGCCAGCCGCGTCGACGATGCGACCGTCCGCAGCATCGCCGACGCGATGGCCAGCAGCGGCATGAAGGAAGCCGGTTATCAATACATCAACATCGACGACACATGGGAAGCGGGCCGCGACGCGCAGGGCAATATTCAAACGAACAAGAAATTTCCCGACATGAAAGCGCTCGCCGATTACGTTCACAGCAAGGGACTAAAGCTTGGCATTTATTCATCCCCCGGCCCGAACACCTGCGCCGGATATGAGGGCAGCTACGGCCATGAAGAGCAGGACGCGCGCACCTACGCCGCCTGGGGAATTGATTATCTCAAGTACGACTGGTGCGGCGCGCGCAATCTCTACACGGACGAAGAAATGCCCGCCGTCTATCAAATTATGGGCGATGCCCTGCTCAAACAGAAACGCCCGATTGTCTACAGTCTATGCCAGTACGGCCGGCTCGACGTGTGGAAGTGGGGAGCCGACGTCGGCGGAAATCTTTGGCGCACAACCGGCGACATTCGCGACGCCTGGGATTCCATGACGCGTATTGGATTCAATCAGAACGACCTCGCGCCCTACGCCAAGCCCGGCCACTTCAACGATCCGGACATGCTTGAGATTGGCAACGGCGCGATGACAAACGATGAATACAAAACCCACATGAGCCTCTGGGCCATCCTCGCCGCCCCCCTGCTTGCGGGAAACGACCTGCGCAGCATGAACCCCGAGATTCTTGCCATCCTAACTAACAAAGAAGTGATCGCAGTCGATCAAGACAAGCTCGGGAAACAAGGTCAGCGCGCCTGGCAAGCAGGTGAGCAGGAAGTCTGGACTCGCCAGTTGAACGGCGGCGCAATCGCCGTCGCGTTCTTTAACCGTGCAAAGGACGAAGCGAAGATTACCGTGAAGGCAGCGGATTTGAAGCTCACCGGCAAATGGAAAGCCCGCGACCTGTGGACGCATCAGAATGTCGCGTGGCCTGCTGATGGTGTGTATTCAGTGACAATTCCGACTCACGGGGTGGTGATGCTGAGGTTGAGTAAATAAATCTCGTGTCTTAAAACGTCAAACCGAACCCGTACCTGAAAAGCGGATCATAATCGGCGTCGCCGATGTTGATGGGAATCTGCGCCATCGAACGCGGCCAACTGAACGAGAGTTTGCCGGTGGGTTTGTGATTGCCAAATAGAATATCCGTCACGCCGCGGCCTTCAGTTCCCGGGAGCCACGCTGCTACAAAGGCATCGCACGCATCCAGTGCTTCGCTGATGATCATGGGCCGGCCTGAGATCAGAATTACGACGACCGGAATGCCCGCCTGCTTCACATTTCTGATCGCGCGCAGGTCATCCGCTGAGAGCGAAAGGTCTTCTCGATCGCCGCGACCTTCGGCATAAGGTGTTTCCCCAACAACGACAATGCCGATATCTGCGCCTCTCGCCCCCGAACCATCCGCCACAGAAGTCACCTGGGTCCGCGGCGAAACGGTTTGTCTAATCGCACTCAGAACCGTCGTTCCGCCGGTCGTCACGTTTCCGCTCTTTCCCTGCCAGTCGATCGTCCAACCACCGCACTGATTACCCAGGTCGTCAGCGTTCTTGCCACTGACATGAATGCGCGCGAGCCCTTTCGAGATCGGCAGAGTCGTTTTCTCGTTCTTGAGCAGCACCAACGACTGACGCACACACGCGCGCGCGACGGCCCGGTGCCTGGCTGAACCAAACGTTTCGTGCAAGCTGCGATCAGCGAGGGCCGAACGGCGCTTGTCCATGAGTCCCATGGCGAACTTAACTCGCAGGATGCGCGTGACCGCATCGTCAATGCGCGTCATTGGGACTCGCCCCTCGCTTACCAGTTCGCGCAGAAACTTGATGAAGCGGCGATAATCCGTGGGCTCCATGGCCATGTCCATTCCGGCATTGATCGAGATCTCAATCGCCTTCTTGAAGTCTTCCGTGATTTGGATAATGGCGCGGTAGTCGGAAATGAGAAAGCCTTCGAAACCCAGCTCCTGTTTTAGGATTTCCGTCAACAGTCTTTTGCTGGCAGAAGCTTTCACGCCGTTCCAACTGCTGTACGAAACCATGATCGAGCCGACCCCGGCTTTGATGGCGCTGAGATATCCAGGCAAGTGAATCCTTCTTAGCTCCGCCTCGCTGAGACGCGTGTCACCCTGATCGAACAGTCGTCTTTTTTCACGATTCGGAGTACCTGTGCCAATCGCTGTGCCGCCGTCACCGACGAAGTGTTTGGCGCAGGCAAGCACACTCAAAGGATCGTTCAGGTCATTTCGCTGGAAGCCTCGGACGGCGGCCTCACCCAGACGCGCAACGAGATCCGGTGACTCGCTGAATCCTTCATAGGCTCGGCCCCAACGCTCATCGCGCGGCACGGTGACGCAGGGCGCAAAGGTCCAGTTGATGCCGGTCGCGCGCACTTCCTCAGCAGTGACGTGCGCGGCGCTTTCGACCAGCGCGGGATTTCTGGTGCAGCCCAAACCGATGTTGTGCGGAAAGATGACCGCGTCCAGCACATTGTTGTGTCCGTGAACAGCGTCGATGCCAAAGAGAAGCGGAATCCCCAAGCGAGAGTTCATTGCTCGTTTCTGATAGCCATCGTACATGTCAGTCCAGGCTGGGAGACTGTTCCCCGCCTTAGGATCGGAACTGCCGCCGCTCAGGAGTGAGCCCAGGAAGAGTCTTTCAATATCGCTAATCTCTTCGAGCGCATTCTGTTCGGCCTGGGTCATCTGCCCCACCTTTTCCTCGAGCGTCATCGCTCGAAGCAACTGACGGACTTGACTGTCGAAAGATGAAAGCGATCGCAGACGGGGCGCCGCGTCCACCGGAGCAGAGAGTGCGAGCGACGGTGCCAGCGCCCCGGCACCCGCGGCAATTGATGATTCGAGGAATTGGCGGCGATTGGGTTTCGTCGTCATATTGGGCAAGCGCTAGTCACGGAACCGTGAGCCGCTGGATAAAGCGCGCTTTGGTTGTGGGCACCGCGGTGGAAAGCAAGAGCTTCTGGCCACGCTCCTGACGCTCGCCCTTGTCCACCGCGCCGGGAGGACCCGGGGCGGTCAGGTCATTGGTTTTTATTGCAGATTCAACAGACTGCTGTGCGTGCTCAATCGGCTTCGCCAGGGTTACATCGTCCAGCAGTTTCACCCGGCCTGCGGTGATGGTGAACACGCACCCCTCGCCTTTCTCAATGCGGTCGTCGGCATGCAGGACCCAAGTCAGGACCGCGGGGCGAATCGTTTCAATGTCGTCCGCAACGGTGAACCCGGCATCAGGCTGGTAGGCAAACTCGCGGACAAATTTCTTCAAGCCAAGTTCAGGCAGATAAGCCGCGGTCGCATCGCCGCGGACAGTCACCTTATCCCGGTCGACCTTGAAATCAACGATCCGAATATCATTCATCTGTGCGTAAGACATTTCGGAAAACGCGTCGTGACCGTCACCCTCTTTGGCCTGTCCCTTACCATTGACCAACAGAGTGTTGTGATGTTCGGTCATTGGGACACCGGCGTAACCCGTGTCACCGGTGAGGTACTGACCACGCGCAAAAATGATGAAGCTGTTCGCGTCGGGATGCGCATGACCAGAAGACAGACGCCAATCGAGAAACTGCTTGAGCATCGCCGCAGTGTGATGGCCTTCGGGCGGGCCACACTTGAAGGCGAAGGCGGTAGCATTTCTGGACCAGTCGCTCCGCCAGTAAAAGACATCGTGATCCGGAAAGTAATGCCACGCCTGTTGCTTCTCTATGGGTACAGGTTTCAATTTTGCGTCGTACCAAACCAGCGACCAGAAATCCTCAGCGTTGACCTGGCCGAATCGTTTCAACCATTCGGCCACACCTTCCGCTTCGCCGTTTTGAAATCGTTGGCCGATGCGATAGAGCAAGTTGTAATTTGTGTTGAAGTGACCTCCGGGATGCGTACGCGGATACTCTTCTCCCTGGTGCGCGCGCGTCAGCGGGCCTTCGAACACATCGCCGAAATCGAAAATGTAATCTCCGTTCGGCAGCATTGAATGCGCGACGTATTCAGGCATCGAGCGAAAGCCCGGCCGATCGTATAGATCTTCTCCCGTCGCATGTGCGTGCGCATCGAGGTAATGGATCAACCACGGCGTAGAAAAGATCCAATACTCGAAACCTTCGTAGTAGTAACCGTCCTGCGAATAGGTCGTCAGGGTACGATCAAAAATCGCGCGTGCGAGGGCAGCCCACTCCGGCGCTTCCGGCGTCTCGTCATACAAAGCGTAAGCCGCGACGCCAAGTCCCGCGATCGGAATGAAAGTATGGTTTTGGCTGTAAGCGTAGGTCTTTCCTGATTTCGGTTTGAAGTAATCGGCCAGCAGGTGCGCCTGCTTGATCAGCTTCTCACGATAGCGCGTACGTTCTTGTTCAGTGAGATCGTGATAAAGCAAATCGTATCCCCAACCAAGTCCGTAAAGAAGGTGACCTGCTGCCAGATCGACATTCGGCTTATTGTTTGGGTAACCCCAGATGTCATAACTGACGGCTGCATTCATGTATTTCCTTGCAGCGTCGAGATATTTCTTGTCGCCCTCGATCTTGTAGATAAACGCGGCTTCCGCGATTGCGATTCCAACTTCATTCTGTTGCCGGCGCGCAGTGGCGGGAGGTGGCGGCGGATCGCCGGCGAGTGCGCGCACATGACTCAGCGCTTGCTGCCAGAGTTCGCGATGCGTCGTCCGGGCTCGGACGCGTAATTCATCCAGCTCTTTTTCGGTGACGTAAACGCGCGGATGAACGCCCATCAATTCCGGCCGCATCTTCGAAATGCGCGTGCGCATCAACTCAACTAACGGGTGCTCGCCTTTGAGCTTATTGCTGGCGGTTCGTTCCTGTTGTAGTTCGCGCGCGTCCTGGGCGAAGGCTGAAGACGAGCCGCAAACCGTCAGCAGCAAGAGCAGCGCGCAGGTTTTACGGAAGCATTGAGCTGGGAACGCGGAGGTCCTCGTCCGCACCGCGCCGGAACATGTCAGATCATCCAAACAATTCGAGATGCTATCGTGTACCACGTTTTCGCGCTCCGCGCTCGCTGCGGACGGGGACGTCCGCGCTCCCAGCGATCAATCCATGAACATGCCGCCGTTGATCTCGATCGTCTCGCCCGCCAGATAGCTCGAGGCGTCGGACGCCAGGAAACAAATCACCTGCGCCACTTCATCCGGGGTTCCGATTCTGCCCAGCGGAATTCCGGCAACATAACTCTTCATCACGTCGGGCGTCGAAAATGTCTCGTGGTAGCGGGTATCGATCACGCCCGGCGAAATCGCATTCACCCGCACACCAAAAGGCGCCAACTCCTTCGCCAATCCCTTTGTAAAAGTGATTAATCCGCCCTTCGCGGTCGAGTAGTGAATCGAGCCCAGCGCGCCGCCATTCCGTCCGGCGATGGACGAGACGTTCACGATCGCGCCAGCTTTCCGCTCCATCATTGAACCAACCACGGCTCGGCAACACAGGAACGCACTCTTGAGATTCAGATTAATCACTTCATCCCAGCGTTCTTCCGTCAGCTCGAGAATTCTCAGTCGCTCAACCAACGAGCCGGCGTTATTCACCAAAATGTCCACAGGTCCAAGTTCAGCAACCGTGCGTTCGATGAGCGACTGAACCTCAACAGCTTGCGAAACATCGGCTTTGACGGCGATGGCTCTGCCACCGGTACTAGTTATCTCCGTGCGCGTCGTTTCTGCGCCGTCCTGGTTGTTATGAAAGTTGATGGCCACCAGCGCGCCGTTAGCCGCAAGCGCCTTTGCGGCTGCGCGTCCAATTCCAGATGAGGACCCGGTAATCAGCGCCACCTTGCCACTTACGTCAAAAGGATTGCTCATTAATACTCTCCTCGAATAATTATTTTCAATTTGCTGCGAATTTTCCCGGCGGCTTCAGTGGAATGCGTTCGATGCGACCTGCCAGCAGAAACAGGATCAGCGTCCCGAACGGAGCCAGTAACCCGGCACTCACCAATACCGGCACGTAGGAAAAATGATCGACCATCCAACCCGTGCCGAGCACAAAAATCATCGAGCCAATGCCTGCTCCCGTTCCACCTAACCCGGCGACCGACGCTACGGCTCGATCCGAAAAGAAATCGCTCGGCAGAGTCTG
>DATNEI010000064.1:0-32566 GCA_035606795.1 Pyrinomonadaceae bacterium | reverse complement strand
TCCCGACTTGTCGGGATTAACAGCCGAATCCCATCGGGATTGAGCTTCTGCGGAACATGAACCTACAATCCCGACTTGTCGGGATTAACAGCCGAATCCCATCGGGATTGAGCTACTGCGGAATAACCTACAATCCCGACTTGTCGGGATTAACAGCCGAATCCCATCGGGATTGAGCTTCTGCGGAATAACCTACAATCCCGACTTGTCGGGATTAACAGCCGAATCCCATCGGGATTGAGCTTCTGCGGAACATGAACCTACAATCCCGACTTGTCGGGATTAACAGCCGAATCCCGATGCGTCGGGATTGAGCTTCTGCGGAATACTGTTGCGCACGGCCTGAAAACGCCAGCCGTGCGCGAATGAGTTTTATAACAAAACACTCCCGCGCTGGCAAGGACCCGACTATAAAGTCGGATGTTCCCTGACGAACTCAATCAGAGCGTCGACATAATCAGGAAAAGCCGGACACTCGATTCCGTGTGGCTCCAGCAATTCCTGGGAGTGGGTCGTGTCGTAAGCCTGCTCCAGAAAAAAGTACGGTACGGCGGAATGCGGCAAGCCGCTGATCTTCGGCGCTCCGGGCGCCATCAGCAAGGGATAGACAAGATTACGCGGCACGGTAATAAGCGACTTGCGCCCACCTACCTTGACCGCGATTTCGTCGAATAGCTGTTCAGTGGTCAGCGGCGTGGGATCGGCAATCTGCACAGTAGCTCCTACTGCGCGTTCCTCCTGGGCCAGCGTGACCATGGCTTCGATCACGAAATTGATCGGCACCAGATCCAACCGGACTTCACTGTTGCCGATGTTCAGCAACGTCAACCCGCGCGGCCATTTCCGCAGGTAGTGAATCAGATAATAGATCCCGTCATACTTGGCGGTTTCGCCGCTATGTGAATCGCCAACCACGACCGCCGGCCGGTGAATCGTCACCGGGAGTTTAGACTTGAGTTCATCGACCGACAACTCGGCCAGGTATTTCGATTCTTCGTAATGATTGCGGAAGCCGGCATCGTGCTTAAGTTCATTTTCCAGAATTAGCCCGCGGCGTCTGCCGGCCACATAACACGTCGAGACATAGTGATAGCGTTTCAAATTAGGAATCGACTTGACGAATTGGTTGACGCGCTCAGTACCTTGCACGTTGACCAGCTGCGCCAGTTCGCGCCCAACCGCCAGGTCATAGATCGCCGCCAGATGAAATACTGAATGCGTGTCTGTACGAGCGCGCTCTAAATCCTCGGGCGAAAGTCCTAGATCGGGCTTAGTGATGTCGCCTTCGACAATTGAAAAGCTTGCAGCGTCGGCCCCGGTTCTCGAGGTGATATTGACAATGTCCTGCTTGGCCCGCGCGATCAGCGACGGCTGCACCAGGAGAATGAACTTCGCCCCTGCACGCGCCAGACGCTCCACTAGTCGTCCGGCGATGAACCCGGGAAACCCGGTAATGAATAGTGTTGAGTTGAAAACCATTTAGTCTGCCTAAATCAACTGTCGCCCAGTATAATCCAACCTCAATTTTCGAAACGCATCGCGTTCCACTTCAAAGACTCGAGGAGGACCATGATTCTCAAACGCCGCTCAAAAACCTTAGCAGCTATTTTCTCGCTGCTTTTATTCACTGCGATCTTGCTTGCCGTCAGTGCGACTGCGCAACAGAATCGTGACTGCCCGGTCCGCGTGACCCTGCTGCAAGTCAATGACGTCTACCAGTTTGCACCCGTCGATGGCGGCACCCGCGGCGGCATTGCCCGCGTCGCGACTCTGCGCAAACAAGTGCTGGCCGAATCGCCCAACACGCTGTTCCTTCTGGCCGGCGACACGCTCTCGCCGTCCATTGAATCCAACACTTACAAAGGTGCGCAGATGATTGAAGCCTGGAACGCAGCGGGACTCGATTACGCGACGTTCGGGAATCACGAGTTTGATTTCGGACCCGATGTGTTGCGCCAGCGCATGAGTGAGTCGAAATTCAAATGGCTGGCCGCGAACGTATTCGACAAGAAGACCGGCAAACTCTTTGCCGATACACCTGAATTCATCGTGCGTGATTTTGAAGGCGTAAAAGTCGGGTTGTTTGGGATTCTACTCCCCGAGACACTTCAGACTTCGCGGCCTGGTCCCGACGTAGACATCGCCGCCCCGTGCGCCACGGCCGCGCGTGTCGTGCCGAAAATTCATGCCGCGGGCGCGCAAGTCATCGTCGCGCTCACGCATCTCTCGATGGCTGAAGACAAACAGCTGGCCCGCTGTTCAGGTGTCGACCTGATTATTGGTGGTCACGAACACACTTTGCTGGAATCAATGGCCGGCCACGCGCCCATTTTCAAAATGACTTCCGATGCGCGCGAACTCGGCCGTATCGATCTCAACCTCAACCGCGCGACGGGGAAATTGGAAAGCATTGACTGGCAGGTCATTCAGGTGACTAAGGAGACTCCCGACGATTCGAGCTTCGTTGCGATCAATGAAAAGTACGGAGAGCTTTTGAAGAGTCTCGAGCAACCTGTGGGACGCACTGAAGTCACTCTGGACATGAAAAGCGAAGACGTCCGCACGCGTGAAACCAACATGAGTGACTTTATTGCCGACGCTTTTCGCGAAGCTACCGGCGCTGACGTCGCCCTGGTCAACGGCGGATCGATTCGGGCCGACACTGAAATTGCGCCCGGTGTGCTCACCAAGCGTGACGTGCTTTCAATTCTTCCATTCAACAACAAAGTCGTAAAAATTCAGATCACCGGCGCCACGTTGCGGCAAGCGCTGGAGCATGGCGTCGCGTCGGTAAGCGTGGAAACCCAGCCCGGCAGGTTTCCCCACGTTTCCGGAATTCGCTTTACCTACGACGCGTCGCGCAAACCAGGTGAACGCGTGACCAGCGTCGTCGTGAACGGAAAGCCGCTGGATGAGAAACAGTTGTACTCGCTGGCGGCGACAAATTATGTGGCAAAAGACGCCGGCGACGGATATGACATGTTTCGCGACGCAAAGATTCTGATTGGGCCCGAGCAGGCGCCCAGCGAATCAGATATTTTGCAGAAAAGAATCGCGTCGGTTATTTCAATCGCACCCAAGACCGACGGGCGGGTAACGCGTGTGGATACACCGAAAGATCAAAACAAATGTGATTGAGAAGATCGCAAAGCCTCACATCTCCGCGACGCCATTTGGAAGCGTAAGCGCCTCCGCACATCAGGCGGCATAGCCATGCTGTCCTATAAGCAGCGCGATTACCGCAGCTCAACTTCAACAGGGGCCGCCTCATGAGCGTCATAACCTTCGGGCCAGTTCGAGATGTTCACGCCGTAAAGCCAGTCCGACTCGGGCGTCACGGCGAAGCGAATTGTGAAAGGCTGGCCGCGAGCGGCGCGCAGACGCGGCGACCAGGAATCAATCTTCCATTCTTGAATTAGAGGCGTCTTCGGATCTTCCCAGGGAATCAAACGCGAGCCGCAATCGGTTCCATTCACAAACAGCGTGACACGCGTGCGAATCCAATCTGTTCTCGGATCTATCGGCAACACAGGTTGAATGTGCGCGCGCACCACGATCTCGCCGACGCGCCGGCGCGTGTCGCGGCGCGGCACGACAAATTCAAAGAATCCCACGCCGCCACCCCAAATGTATCCGGACCCGCCGCCGAGTTTTTCAAATCGCCCCGCCGCCACCGTGCCCGGCGCGAAGCGATAAAGTATGCGGCCATCAGGTTCGTAGATAATTTTCGGGAGCGTCCCCTCGTCAACTTCGTTGCGCGCAAACGCAAACTGCCGCGGCACCAGATGCTTCTCCGGATCGAGCAGCGCCGGCGGCGGCGAAGCATTGACCAGCGAACTGAATACATGCGAGGCGCCACGAACTTCTGCAACTAAATCGGCATCGCGCGGCGAGTTATACGTGACAGCGTAACCACGATTCGGATCAGACGTGAGGATCCAAAACATCGCGCCGCCTGCGCCATCCCGCGCGGCGTTATCGAAGTAAGCGCGAAACCAATCAAGTTGGCTGGCGCCGCTGAATCCATCCGGCGACATGCCGAACTCACCAAACACGAGTGGCTTGTTGACTGCCGCGGCAGCGGCGACCCGATTCGCAATGAACTCGCCCAGCGCCGGCGGCGAATCTACGAAGGTGTCGCGGTCCATGAGCGGATAGTTGTGCGCGTCGCAGTAATCGATATTTGGCAACGCGTGATCTTTCAACCATTCGCGCCGTTCCGCCGCCGTGCGATAGCCCCAAACGCCCGGCGCGATCATATGATTTGGATCGAGCTTTTTCAGATACGCGCTCATCTCCGCAATCCAGGCGCGCCGCTCTTCCCAACGGCCAGTCAGACACTGCCCCTCGTTGATCAATTCATATCCGAAAATTGTTTTGTCGTCGCGATAAAGAACTCCAGTCACACTATTCCGTCGCGTGGCGATCTTCTCCACATGCCGGCGATAAAGAGAGCGCGCAGTTTCATTCGTATAAAACTGCATAGCCTTTTCTTTGTTGATGCCGAAAGGCTGTTTGTCATCATCAGCGCCGGCGATTCCCGCCCAACGCAAATACTGGGTAACGCCGCCGGTGTCGCGCCACCAATTCACCAGACACAATTGCACGCGCAGATCGTTGCGCGCGGCTTCGGCAATCACCTGATCGAGAAATGCGAATTCAGCTTCATTCCATTCGTCGGGTTGGTTACGGAAAGAATGGGTGCGCGGCCAATCGTGGGCATCGGGGCCGATCGGCTTCACATCGTTTGGGCCGCCTTCGCCTGACGCCCACACGCGCACAACTTTGACTCCCATCTGCGCGGCTTGCCGCAAAGTCTCGGGCATGCGGGCGCGATCTTCGTCACGATACATGACCGCGACATTGGCGCCGACGAAGCGAAACGGCCGGCCGTCCACGAGGAATCTGAGCCCGCCAGCGCGCACGACGCCGGCGGGCACGTGACCGGCGGATGCGCGCCGCTTCGAGATCGTAAACAAAACCGCCGCGACTGCAATCAACACAGACGCGGCGACTAAGAGTTGTTTCCTGCTCATGGAATCGGGATACCAGTTTCAGGTTTCAAGTTTAAAGTTTCAAGTTCGTGACGATAGGGTGTCGGGAAGTGAGCTCATCTGACACCTGACACCCGATACCATTTTTATGAACCCGAAACTTGAAACTTGAAACTTGAAACCTCCGGCTCAAAAACGCGATACAACTCATCGATATTCGAAGTTATCCGGCACGGCGGGAGACTCTTCAAGAACTGCTGGCCGTACACCTTCGTGCGCAGGCGTGGATCGAGCACCGCGAGCACTCCTCGATCCGACGTGCTGCGAATCAGACGGCCGAGGCCCTGCTTCAAACTGATGATCGCTTGCGGCACGCTGTACTCATAGAAACTTGAGCCGCCGCGGTCTTCGATGTGACGCTGGCGTGCGGCCACAACTGGATCCGTCGGCACCGCGAAAGGAAGTTTGTCGATAATCACACACGACAATTGTTCGCCGCGCACATCAACCCCTTGCCAAAAGCTAGCCGTCGCAAACAAAACGGCATTCGGCGTTTCGCGAAACTTTTTGAGCAGAGCGCCTTTCGACGTGCTGCCCTGGACGAAGCACGGATAATCAATCTGCGGGGCGACGCGTTCATAAAGTTCGTTCATGCCGGCGTTGCTGGTTGAGAGCACAAACGCGCGGCCTTCAGTCGCATTCACAATTTTGATCACTTCGTCAGCCGCCGCACGCCCCCATTGCGGCGAACGGGGATCGGGCATGGACTGCGGCAGGTAAAGCACCGCCTGATTCTCGAAATCGAAGATCGACTCGGCAATCATCTCTTCTGCGTCGTCCAATCCGAGACGCTCGCGAATAAAGTTGAAGTTGCCCGCGCTCGAAAGCGTCGCCGACGTCAGCACCACGGTCGGCACCTTCGCGAACAGACGATCTTGCAGCAATCCGGAAACGTCAATCGGCGAGCCTCGCAGAAAAACTCCGCGCCCCCGTCGCTCGATCCAGTAGACAAACTGCTTGTCATCAGCTTTGACAAGGAAGTTCAAAGAGAAGCGCAGCTCACGCAGGCGTCGCAAAATGCTTTCAGCGTCCGCCGGCGGATCTTTCAGGATCGCCAACGTTGTCTCCAGGCGATAGAGCGCATTGTCGAGCGTGTCATGTGGAGCGTTTCCCGGGAGCGCGGGCATCCCTGCCCGCTCTTCGCCGGCATCCGTGTCCGCTTCCACTGGGAACACGGGCGCCCCGCCCGGATCGTCTCGCCAGCTTCGGTCGGAGTGCGTGCCCCGCGGCACCAGCGCAAATCTCCCTTCCAGTCCTCTGCCCTCTTTGAACGAAGCCCAAAACGCGTCCGCAAACCGTTGAATGCGCGCGCTGATACGTGCCAGCTCTCGTTCGACGTCGCGCTGCTCCAGACGCAAGCCGCCTACGTCGTACAGCAAATCATCAATCTGATAATTCGAAACGCCCACGCCAAAGTACTCCGACGCGACGTCTTCGATCTGATGCGCTTCATCCAGGATTACCGCCGCGTAATCCGGCAGCACCGAGCCGTAAGCTCCATTGCGCAACGCCAGGTCGGCAAAAAACAGATGATGATTCACCACGACTACGTCCGCATCGATCGCACGCTGACGCATGCGCGTCACAAAACACGGCTCGTAGTCCGGACACTTCTGTCCGAGACAAGTGTCTGAGCGCGCATCGATGTGCCGCCAGAAGGGCAAGTTTTCCGGCAAGTTCGAGAGTTCTCCGCGATCGCCCGTTTCAGTCTGCGTCGACCAGCGAAAAACTTCGTCGAATTGATCGATCTGATCCAGCCCATCAAGCATGGGCATGCTCTCGGCGCGTTTGATGCGATGCAAACACGCGTAATTGTTCCGCCCCTTCATCACTGCCGCGCGAAACTTTGCCGGTAAAGTTTCCTGAAGGAACGGAATGTCTTTGTCCATCAACTGTTCTTGCAGATTTTTCGTGCCCGTCGAAATGACGATGCGCGCGCCACTGCCGCAGGCGGCGGCGATGGCCGGAACCAGGTACGCGAGGGTCTTGCCGGTGCCGGTGCCGGCTTCGACGATCAAGTGCCGCCGCTGTTCGAAGGCGCGCAACACCGCCGCAGCCATTTTGATCTGGCCGGGACGGTGTTCGTATTCAGGATGAGTCTGAGCGATCAGGCCTTGCGGCCCAAAGACTTCTTGCATGAGGCGACTACTTTAATCTGCGTCGCTGCTTTTTGGAAACCGTCTCACCAACTCGAAAATCGCCGCCCTTTTTGCAAGCTTCGTGATAAAGTGCGCCTCGGTTTTTGCAATGCATTCGGACCGCGTGGTTAATAAATTTTAAGACGTTCTCATCATAGTGGCCAAAAAAGAGTCCCGAGAAGCCAGGCAGTCATTCGTTTCCGTCCTGCTGCGTAGGCACTATTGGCTGGCAGCCGCGTTGCTCACGCTAGTCGTTTGGGCAGTCGTGGCTTTGGCGATGCGGCCGCTGAAGGATGCAGACGGCTCAAACACGTCGCACCCTTACGGTCTCACCACCGGTCTGGAGAATCAATCGCTCGATCTGCTTTTTCAATTGCGCGATGCGCGGCGGCCGGAATTGCGCCAGCGCGGCCAACAAGAGCCACTCACAATTATCGAGATCGACGACGCAACGATCAAAGCATCCGGCGTGCGGATTCAAAAGTGGCCGCGAGATTTGTATGCGCGCCTGATCGACAGCGCCGCTCAGGGCGGCGCCGCCGTCATCGGCCTGGATATGTTTCTCAGCGAAGCAGGCGGCGCATCCGCGGACGACAAAGCCGCCGATGAGAAACTTGCGAAGTCGATCGCGGAAGCCGGCAACGTGGTCGTGGCCATGAAGACCGCGGCTGGAGGCTTCGAAGAATTGCAGCCGCTGCCGATGTTTGCTGATGGCGCCTACGCCGTCGGTTATGTTGATCTGCCGCTGGACAGCGATGAGTTTGTGCGCAGCTCGCAACTGGTTATTCCCAGTCAGCCCGAAGAAAAGCAGCTTAGTTTCGCGACGCGTCTCGTGGAAGGTTACCTCACGGCCACGGCTGCGGAGGGCTCGCCGCCGGCGATTCTGCAAAAGGGGGCCAATGGAAATTTTCGTCTGGGCGAGCGCGAAATCCTGCGGCGCAATGATGGCAATTTACAGTTGGATTTTCGCGGGCGCTCGCCCGCGTTTCGGCGTGTCTCTGCGGCAGCCATCCTGTTCAATCCTGCTTCCGTGCCTCCCGATTCATTTCGCGATCGCATCGTGCTGATTGGCGCTTCTAATATCGATGCGCCTGATCTCTTTGCCACGCCCTTTTATGAGTACTCGGCGCTGGCGCGTTTGTTTGATCGCAGCTTGCCCAACACACCCAAACGCATGCCGGGGGTCGAGCTGCACGCGAATGCTGCCGCGACACTTTTGCATGGCAAGATGCTAAAGCGCCCGCGTTATCTTCTGCAGACTCTGGCGACGTTGCTGGCTCTAATTGCCGTGGCGGCATCAGTCTTCTGGTTGCGCCCGCTGATCGCTTTCATTGCCGTCATCGTAATTGCCGGACTATCGCTCGCAATCTCGTCATGGGCGTTCAACGCCCACGGTATCATTCTCCCGCTCGCCAGCACGTGGCTGGGAATGATTGCTCTCACGCCAATCGGTTTAGGCGTGCGCTATGCACGCGAGCGCCTGTTGCGCAGTGAAACTGAAGCCGAGCGCGCGCAAGTGATGGATATTTTTTCGCGTTTCGTCTCGGCTGATGTGGCCAAAGAAATGTGGGACCGCCGCGGACAGTCTTCACTCGCCGGTGAGATCCGCACGGTTACAATTATCTTCACCGACATCAGAAATTTTACGACGCTTTCGGAATCCGAGGCATCGGACAAAGTCGTCGCGTGGCTGAACGATTATTTCGGGCGCATGAATGAAATCGTCGAGCGGTACGGCGGACACATCAATAAGTACATCGGCGATGGATTAATGATTGTTTTCGGCGCGCCGGTCGATCGCGGCGACCGGGTCGAAGCGAAGGCGGCGGTTGAATGCGGTCTCGCGATGCTTGATGAAGTGGAACGGATGAATGAAGACTGGAAAGGCAGCGGTCGCCCAGTCGTGAAAATTGGTGTCGGCATTCACACAGGATTGGCAACTTGCGGCGTCGTGGGAGCGGAGCGGCGTCTCGAATACACGGTGATCGGAGATACCGTCAATCTGTCGGCGCGACTGGAATCGACGACCAAGGAATTCAGTGTGCCGATCTTGATTAGCGAACCGACGGCTAAACTGGTTGGCGACTACTTCGACATTCGGCCGCTCGGCGAAGTAAAGGTGAAGGGCAAAACGCAAAACACCACCGTCTTTACTGTCTCGCGAAAAGCTATAGGCAGTAACTCTGGCGCTTAATTGTGTGAGTGTTCAGCCGGGTCGGATTACTCCCCAGTTTGCTTTGCCGCAACCGTTGACGATAATAGCTATCCCGACCAGTTCAGTCACAATCGGGACCCTGCCGTGAAAAGATTCCTCATCGATCGACTCAATCGACCCTTGCGCGTGTTGTTGATCGCGTCATTGTTTGCGATTGCAGGCAGGATGCCGGCGTTCTCGCAAGACACTAAACCGCGCCGGCCTTTACCCAAACCGCCGGCGGGTTCGCGTGGCTTCGAGCAAGGCAATCGTGACGCCTCGTCCAGATTGATCGCTGCGGGCGCGACCCGCGGACCGTTGAAACCCACCGCTCCGTATGAAGGGCTGGCTTACGACGCGCGACCATTTTTTGCGTGGACCGCTGCGCCGGGAACAGCTTCATATCATTTCACTCTGCGCGCCGGCGCGGATTCGTCCGCGGCAATTGTTTACGAAGCCGACGCCAAAACAGCGCAACTTTCGTATCCGGCCGACGCACCCTCACTAATACCCGGACAAATTTATTCGTGGCGGATTTCGACAGCAGGTGTTCTCGAGCGGAGACAAGGCCCAGTCGCGACCTTCTTCGTGCTGACCGGCGAAGACGCGGTCCAGGTCAAGGCTGCCCTGGAAAAAGCAAAACTTACGACGCCGAAGACCGCCGCCGATCGTCTGGCGCAAGCGCGCATCTTCGAAGACTACGGCGTCTGGTACGACGCCCTGCGCATCGCAGCCGAACTGGTGGCCGCAGACGCGAACAACGCCGACGCGAAAGCTTTCTACGACGCGCTCCTTAAGAAGCTGAAGGACGAAACTGAGAAAGCCTCGGCGCAGACTTCTTCTGCGTTTCCGCTGTGGCAGCAGCTGCGGCCGCTCATTGAAAAAGGAGACGAACCCGGAGCCCGAACTTTGATCAGCCGCAACGCGGACGCTGCGCGCGCTTTGTATCGCGAGTTGCTGTTTGAGAACTTCATCGCGCGACTTTACGAAAACCCGCCGTATGCATTCGCGGATACAGCGCGCAAGCTGTTGGCCGAAACGGATGACGGAACCCGCACCCTGGAAACTCATTTCACCGAATGGGTGAAAGAGAAAAAGCTCGGCGTGTTCACCAACTCCGGCGAGCCTATCGAGCAGATTCTCTATCTGGCGCAGGTCGCGCAGCTGCGCGACGCCGAGAAGGACGCCGGCAAAGATGCGCCGCCCGGTTCGCCGCGCGAACTAACCGAGCGGGCGCTCGAGTTGGCGAACGCGAATGACATGGAGCTGGCTTCGGCCAGCTTTTCACTTTCACTTTCAATTTATGCAGTGCGTGAAAAGCGTCTCGACGACGTTGCGCCGCTGGTCGAACGTGCCGAACCGATTGCGACGAAGTGGAACCATCCGGTCGCGCAGTTTCAGGTTCCCCTGATTCGCGCCTACGCCGCTTACGTGGCGCAAGACTGGAAGAACGCGGCGACCTTGTTCGCACGCGCGGCGGAACTCGCGAAGACCACAGCCGGTCTGCGCAGAAGCAGAGTGAATGCGTTATCCATGCTGGCGACTGTCTCGCGCAATGTCGGTGACAAGCAAACTGTTTATGCCGCTCTCGTGGCCGCCCTCGATGATCAACAACAAGTCTTAAAAGAGACGAGCGGCGACGAAGCCCGTTTGAAAGAATCCAAACAGTTGGCCACGTTGCAGACGCAAATGGGCGGCGCCCTGGCCGCGCTCGGCCGGCATGTTGAAGCCGGCGAGTGGTATCTGCACGGCGAACAACTGCAAGCCGAAAATTACACGACGGAAAGAGCTCAACTGGAAAAGAGCATGGCTGAGATGACCACATCGATGCAGGCGAAAATCAATGCCAGCACCGATCAGGGTTACCGAACGGCGGCAACTGGCGCATTGGAAAGTTATCTCGACGGCATGCTCACTTATCTCGATAGCCTGGCGAGCGCCCGGGGCGACAATGCGGAAAATGCGCGGATTGCTGAGGAGCGTTTGCAGCTGGCGCGACGCAGTGGCGATGAAAACAAAATCGCGCATGGACTTGAGCAGGTTGCCGACGCGTATCGCAAGGCCGGTGACTATGCGAAAGCGAAATCGACTGCTGAAGAATCACTGGCGTTACGACTGAAGGATCCGCGTCACCGCTGGATTTATGAAACCTACTATTTGCTCGGACAGATCGCGGACGACGCAGACGATTGGAATGACGCGGTTGTCCAGTATCGACACGTGATCGAATATACAAAGCCGGGCGTGCTGCCGCCGGTTCATGATCTCGCCGCGTCGCCGCCAGACTTTCGCGCGTTGCTGGCGCCGATGAATAATCTCGATCTGCTCGGCCGCACGAGTAAAGCATTCGATGCGCGAACATCCATTGCCAAAATCCTCGAGCGGCGCGGCAACTATCGCGACGCGGATCAGGAATATCAATCGGTCCTCGATGAACTGGCGCGGCTGTACGCCGCCGGTGCGCCCGACGAAGCTGAGTTGGCGAATTGGATTCAAGCGAAGGGCAAAGGCGACATCAAGCCCGTAGATATTGCAGCGCATCGTCGCCAGACCGGCGTCACTCCTGACAAAGATGAGCAGCAGCGATCCGATCTCGCGGCGATGATGGTGAATTCGCACCGCGCCACGGTGCTCAGTTTTCGCGCCATGCTGTTCGAGAATGAAAACGATCTCGACAATGCGGTGAAGGCTTACGAAGAGGCGAATGCGTTGAGCAGCAGTTTGGTGGGCGGCGCGTTTTCGCTTTCCGGAACATACGTGGCGCTGGCGCGGATTGAGCGCGAGCGCGGCAATTACGCGGCCGCGGAACCGCCCATCGAATTAGCGCTGGCTGAATTCGTCCGTCGCAACGAAGCGTGGGGCATCGCCAGTATTCTCGCGTTCAAAAGCGCCTTATGGCGCGACGAAGGGAAACTCGCCGAATCAAGACAATTTGCCGAAGACGCTTTGAAGATTGCGCGTCCCCTCGGTTCGCGCTCGCAAACCGCGACGATGCTGCGCACGCTCGGCAGGACGGAAAGCGAACTCGGCGGGCCCGCGCTCAAGTCTTCTGAACAACATTTGCGCGAAGCGCTGGCAATTTGGCGCGAGCTCGGACTGCGCGCGCACGCGGCCTACACTTTGGATAGTCTCGGCCTAACGTTGGAACGACTCGGCCGCGACGACGAAGCATTGGCCTCTTACACCGAAGGCGTCGGCATAATTGAGACGCTAATTGGCTCGTTGTCGGCGAACGTCAGCTCCGAAACTTTCAACGCGAGTCGCGGCAATCGTGACTTGTACGATCACCTCATCAAGCTACTGATCAAAAAAGGACGCGCCTCAGGAGCGCTCGCGTATCTCGAGCGCGCCAAATCCAAATCGCTGGTTGATGCTTTGGCCGGAGCAAACGTAAGCGGCAAAGATCCAAATATCACCGCTTTGCTTGAACAAGTACGCCGCGAAACCGAAAGCCTGCGCGTGGCCGAACGCGAGCTCGAAGTCGAGTTGGCCAAGCCGGAAGCCAGTCGCGATCAAGCGAAAATTGCGACGGCGCGCGCCCGGCTCAACGACGCGCGCAGCCGTTACCTGGACGCTGTCGAAAACATCAAGCGCGCGAATCCCTCGTATGCGAGTCTGGTGGCCGTGAATCCTACCGACCTCGTGAAGGTTCGCAGCAGCCTGCCGGAAAAAACTCTGCTGTTGGAGTATTTCCCGACCGATGACGAGCTCTACATTTTTGTGGTTACTCGCGACGCGGAGCCCGCGATTCGCACGGTGCCGATCAAGCGCGAGGAATTGGCGCAACTTGTGATCAAGTATCGCGAAGCGCTCGACAGCGCCACTGAGCCCGGCGTGTTGGAACGTTCATCGCGCGGCGAGTTGTGGAAAGACGACGGCAACCCTGACTTCAAAGCAAGTGTAGCGCCCATCAAAGATGCGACCCTGCGTCTATATGAGGCGCTGATTGCTCCGGCGCAGGCCGAAGTCGACGCTGCAGATACGCTAATCATTGTGCCCGCCGCAGAACTCTACTATTTGCCGGTACACGCGCTGGGCCGCGCGAACGCGAACGGCTCAATTGATTTTCTGATCGAGCAGAAACGATTTGCATATCTCGCTTCCGCCGATCTTCTGAATGCAGTGACGCCGGTCGCTAATCGCGGCAATGGTCAGGCGACTCGCCCTTTGTTGGCGCTGGGAAACCCCGACGGTAGTCTGCCGGCTGCGAGTGACGAGGTATCGACGCTCGGCAAAATGTTCGTGCACGCGAACGTCGTCACCGGCAAAGACGCCACCGTGGCGATGGTCGCGCAATCGACCGCAGGGACTGCGTACGTGCATTTTGCGACGCACGGTTTCATCAACAGTCTCGAGCCGAAAGAAAGTTATCTGTTGCTGGCGGGCGATCCGGGACGTTTGTCGGTGAAGGACATTGTCGAAGACAACTACAAGCTTTCGTTTGATGGGACGCGCATCGTCACGCTTTCCGCGTGCGAGACAAATCTGGGCGGCTTTGATCCGAGCGCAGTTTACAGCAGTCTCTCGCGCGCGTTTGCGAAGGCCGGCGCGCCCACGGTAATTGCCTCGCTGTGGAGCGTCAACGATGTTTCCACGAAAGAGACTATGCAGGCGTTCTACAAAGAACTCTCAGCAGGCCAATCAAAAGCTGAAAGCCTGCGCCGCGCGCAACTCGCAGTCATGCACGATCCCCGCTTCGCTCATCCTTACTTCTGGGCGCCGTTTGTGATTTTGGGCGACTGGCGATAAATCGATGTGGTCAAAGCCAAAGTCAACCCGCTTATTGGCTTTACCCAATAGTCGTCCTAACCAATCAGTTTCGCTTGTCTTTTCATTCACACCTCGCTTCAGCGAGGTGACGTGCGGCAAGAATTCATTCGGAAACCGTTTAAAACGGTGTTCAGCGGGCCCCCCAAACGTTGGTCACCTGGCTGAAGCCAGGTGTGAATGAGATGCCCATCACTTTTTGAGGCAAAGCTCCCCTCACTTCTCAATCAACGCGCGCAGCTTCTCGGCCAAATCAGGTTTTAGCGTCGCCAGTGCTTGTTGTTGTTCTTCGGCATCGCGCTTCTTTCCCAGCTGCACATACGCTACGCCCAAATTGAAGTGCGCTTCGGCGTACGACGGTTTCAGCCGCACAGCTTCGGCGAATTCCGCGGCGGCCTCGTTCAGCTTCCCTTGCGCGGCATAGGCCAAACCCAGGTTGTTGTGCGGCTTCGACAAGGTCGCATCGAGTTTGATCGCGTGCTGATAACTCTCAATCGCGTGTTCGTAATCGCCGAGGTCGGCGTACGTGTTGCCCATGTTATAAAACGCGAGAATTTTTGTGTCGTCTGTGATTCCTACTTCGATCACCCGTTTGAATTCTTCAATCGCCTCTTTCAACTGGCCAAGTTCCGTCAACGCCAGGCCCAGCACATAGTGCGAATCATCCGAGTCGGGACTCTGTTTCAGCGCTTCTCGCAGCTCTCGGACTGCGGCTTCGTAATTCCCCTGTTTGTAAAAGGCTTCGCCTTTTGAGTAGTGGTCGTTCGCATCGCCGACGCTACGCGTCGCGCCCGCCGCGATCAGACGCGCGGAGGCGTCACGCTGGGCGAATTGATCGAAGCCGCGGGAGCCTGCGGCAGGCTTCGCTAACGGACGGCGCGGAGTTGGCGTAGGGGCCGGCTGTGACTTCTGTGCGAACGCCAGGGTCGCAGCCGCAGAACAAAGCATGACAAGGACAAGAAAACGGAAAATGTAAGAACTCATAAAAATTCATCCCACCTTTTTATCTGGGTGATGCTACACCCACAGTTGCAATTACCAATGGACTCGCTTCCAGTTCGCGACGGTAGAAAACGCGAGGACGTTGAATGTTGTCACTTGTGCCTTCTTCGGTTTTGGGAATTCCCAGCTCGCGTCCATCGCCTACAAAATTTACATAACGGCCGCCGCCCCGCAAAGCCTCACGCGAATTGTTTAGTTGCATCCTCGGCACTTCGTCTGTCGCAAAGTCCAGCCACTCGCGCATCTCGATGGCGCCGTTCTTCGGCTCGCGATCGGCAGCGCCTTGTTTCAATCCCTCTTCCACCAACGCGTAGGTTAAGAATCCATGGCCGAACCGCGCAGCCTCTTGCGCGGCCTGGTAACTCTGCGCCGCCGTCATGACGTACATACCCTTTTCGTAAGCCAATTGCGCCAGACCTTTTGAGTTCATCGGACCGCGCCGCTTCTCTTCAGCTTCCAGCGCCTGGCCGCTGTTGCAGGCATCGATGACCAGCAGAAGCTGGCTGGCGTCGATTCCTTCGAACAATTTCTCCAACTCCCGATCTGAGACGCTGTGAGCGAGGATCGTTTGCAGACCAGACTCATTTAAACTTTCGCGCGGCCCATCGTAACCGAGGTCGTGCGGGATTAAATAAAACTGATTTCCCTGGGCTGTACCGTGCCCGGCAAAGAAAACGATGACTGCATCTTCGGGCTGAACCCGTTTCGCCAACTCTGTCAGTTTCTGTGTAAAGTTCGCTTTCGTGGCTTGGTCGTTTGCGAGGGGCAGGATCTCTACGGTGGCATAGCGCTTCAAAGCTTCCTGCTGACGTTTCACCTCCGCGGCAAAATCTTCAGCGTCAGCCACCGCATACTTCAGATTGTAATTTGCGTTGGCGTAGTTATTGACACCCACTGCGAGCACATAAGCGGTGCCCTGGCGCTTCAGACTGTCCGCACCCTTTACGATCAATTCTGCATCGCTGCTCTTGATATTTTCGTGGTTGAAAGCGTAGGCAGTCAGTTTGTTCTCGCCGGCAACGATGGGAATTGTCGCTTCCAGCGTAACGTTACGCTGTCCCTTCAGCACATCACCGCGCCAGACTTTGACCAGCGAGCCGTTCCGAAACAGACGCACATCCTGCGCTCCACTGCCGGACGTGTGGGCGCTGTCCGCTGCGGCCTCCGCCACCTCGACGGTAACTTTGAGCAGCCGAGCCGAAGCATCACCAGTGCTCGTCAGCTTCAACGTTGGTTGACGCCGATCTCTCTTGGTAATGTCCTGAGCGGGCTTTGGCCGTTTGCCGGCAAAAATATCCGAGAGCAAACCGGGATGATAGAACTCATTGAAGTAGAGTTCGACGGGAGACACATTGAAGGTGTCATTGCCGTAGCGCCACAAAATCTGATTCCATGACTGCGGTGTGCCGTCGAACAGACCTTGCGGCGTAACCACCATCCATTCGCCGCCATCATCCAGCGAGATGAGCGTGAGCAATTGCTCGCCCGTCTCTGCGTCCCACAGAATCGTGCTGCCATCGTCACTGGCCGACGCCAGCAGTTTCCCATCGGGACTAAAATCCATCGATTCGATATTGGACGTATGGCCCGTCAATGTCCGCAAGTCGCTTTTAGAGGACATGTCCCAAATCTTGATGGTGTTGTCGGTGCTGCCGGTAGCCAACCGTTTCCCATCGCGGCTGAACACTACAGAGGTAATACCCTTACCATGCCCTTTGATCGCGCCGGCTTCGGCGCCGGTCGTCGCGTCCCAAAACACAACTTGACCCGTGACTTCGATCTTGATGTCCTTCATGTAATCGTTTGGATCCTGATTCTTCCTGGACGGTTTCTGGTTCCTGGAGTTGTTCATTATCGCATTCAGGTCGAGATTGGATTTTGATTCCGTTCCCGCCGTGGCCACGATTCTTCCGTCCGGGTTAAACGCGACTGAAGTGACGCTGCGTCCCATCGTGCCCGCCGCCACCGAGCCAAGCATGTCATTCACCATGTTGTTAAGGTCCGCCATGTTCGGCATTTGTCCCGGGTTGCGCATATTCGCTAGGTTGCCCATATTCGCCATCGGGGAAGACTTCAGAGTGCGCGCCTTGCTGCCTGAGGCCACACTCCACATGGCAACCTCGCCCTGCCCTTGAAAGGTGATCAGCCACTGTCCGTCGTCACTGAAAGCGACGTCACTCGGCGCCAGACCAACATTGAGTGATTGCACCTGGCGACCGGAGCTGGTCTCCCAAATTTTGACTTCATTTGAATTGATGCTGGCTAACGTCGGGGTTCCGCCCGGCGAAGAAAACGCAGCGATCAACTTGCCATCCGGGCTAAAACGCGCCCGTTCAATTCCACCCTTCGCTGAACTGACCAAAGTCTGCAGCGTCCGGCCCGTTATCGCTTCCAGCACCGTGATCGTGTTGCTGGTCGGCGAAAATGTAGCTACGAGTTTTCCATCACGGCTCGGCATGGCAAACAGTTTGTCCGAGGGCGATGGCAGCAAGCGCAAGCCCCGCCCGTTGCGCAAATCCCAACGCGTGCGGCCACCGACGGAAAGTTCGTGGCCATCGGGGCTAAAGGCGACTGAGTACGCCCAGTTGCTGCGACCCTTGAACTCTTGAATTTGTCTTCCGGTGTCGGTGTCCCACAAAAATGTTTTGGTGCCAAAGCCTCCGGTCGCGGCCTTCTTTCCGTCGGCGTTCAGGCCAACAAACACTGCACCGCGGTCAGGGAAGACGCCATTGTTCGGAACATTCAACGGCGGCAGTTCGCGCCCCGCCACCGTATCCCAAAGCTTTACCACGTAGCCTTCGGAAAGAGAGACCACGCGACCGTCTCGACTGAAAGCAATCACGCTGTAATCGTTTACTGTGGGACCGAGGTCGCGTTGATTCTTTCCATTCAAATCCCACAGCTTGAGCTTCTTTTCGACAATTCCCGCCGCCAGCAGCCGGCCGTCCGTGGTGAATGACAGTTCAAGAGTGCCTTCCTGATGATCGAGTTTGATTGAACGAGTCTCGGCTCCGCTGGTCAGATCGAAAAGTCGGACGTCGGTCTTGTCGCCGTTGAGATACGTGAAAGCTATTTGATTACCATCGGGCCCGACTGCGACGCCACGTAAACCGCTGGCCGCGGCAGGATTCAGACTGGCAGCGTCAATCGTTTTCAGAAGGCTCCAGCTTGATGTATCCCATACTCGAATCGCGTCACTGAGCGCGACTAACTTCTTCCCGTCTGCACTGAAGCCGACGAACGAGAAACCGAAGGCTGACGCCATCGACGCTTGCCCGGCGGACAGTGTCTGCAGTTCGCGTCCGGAAATAACGTCCCAAACTTTCACCGCGCTCGTAGTGGCAGAAGCGAGCCAGCGACCGTCGCTACTGAAGGTGAGTAGAGGAGAGATGGTCATGCCGGTCGGCCCACCCAGGGAGAGATTTCGCAGCTCGCGTCCCGTGGCGGTGTCCCAAAGTTTGATCGTTCCGCTGCGCCACGTCGTCGTGGCCAGCAGACGCGCATCGGGACTAAAGACCAATCGCGTGGCCCCAAAAAAAGTGTTGTAGCCAGTCTGAAGCACCAGTTCAGGCTTGGCATCTTTGCCGGTTGGCGGGTTAGTTTGAGCCGCAGATGGCGAGAGGGCGCCGGCGCACAAGGCCAGCGTCAAACTCAATGCGATGCGTGAGACATCGAGCACTCGGAGAAAGAAAGACTTCAGGGTATTACTCATTTCTGGCTGAGGGGAGATAAATAACGCTAATTCGGGAGATGCTATCTGTCAATCGTCCGCAAGATTATTTGGGAATCGCTATTACCATTGGATTCGCTTCCAGTTCACGGCGATAGAAAACGCGCGGTCGCTGAATATTGTCTCTAGCCTTCTCGTCGCCGGGTTTGTTCGAATTATCTCGGCCGTGGGGCTGCCCAGTTCCATCGCCCACAAAGACTACGTATCGGCCGCGACCGCGCAATGCCTCGAGCGAGTTGTCTTCTTGCATCTTCGGCACTTCGTCGGTGGCGAAGTTGAGCCATTCGCGAATGTCGATCGAACCGTTCTTTGGTTCTCGATCGGCTGCGCCTTGCTTCAATCCTTCTTCGACCAGAGCATAAGTGAGAAATCCGTGACCGAATTTCGCAGCTTCCTGCGCGGCTTGGTAACTCTGTGCCGCAGTCAACACGTACATGCCTTTCTCGTAAGCAAGTTGGGCGAGGCCTTTTGAATTCATCGGGCCGCGTCGCTTCTCTTCCGCTTCCAACGCCTGCCCGCTGTTACAAGCATCAATGACCAGCAAAAGTTGTCCGGCGTCGATGGTTTCGAAAAGTATTTCCAATTCGCGATCGGAAATACTGTGCGCGAGAATCGTGTCGAGGCCGGCTTTCCTGAGATTCTCGCGCGGCCCCTGGTAACCAAGGTCATGCGGGATCAGATAGAACTGATTCCCCTGCGCCGTCCCGTGACCGGCGAAGAAAACGATTACGGCATCTTCCGGTTGGACTTGTTTCGCAAGGTCTGCGAGTCTCTGAGTGATGTTTGCTTTGGTGGCAGCGGCGTCCGACAGTGAAATGACTTCCACTTTCGCATATTTCTTCAATGGTTCTTGCTGGCGTTTGATTTCAGCGGCAAAGTCTTCAGCATCGGCAACCGCGTACTTCAAGTTATATTGCTCGTTGGCGTAATTGTTCACTCCCACCGCCAGCACATAAGCCGTGCCCTGCCGCTTCAAAGTGTCTGCGCCAGTCACAACTAATTCTGCGTCGCTACTCTTAATGTTGTCGTGATTGAATGCGTAAGCCGTGAACTTGTTCTCGCCGGCGACGATGGGAATTGTCGTTTCAAGTGTGACGCTATTGTTTCCGTTCAGCACATCCCCATGCCAGACTCTCACTAGGGATCCATTGCGGAAGAGACGCACGTCCTGCGCGCCGCTGCTCGATTTGTGATCCTTGTCGGCGGACACTTCCGAAACATCAATCTTCATCGATGCGGTTCGCGTCCTGAGGTTGGCGGCGGGCGTCCCACCAGCGAACGCTAGTCTCAACCCAAGCGGCCGACGATCTTTTTGTGAAATGTCTGATGGCGCTTTAGGTCGCTTTCCGGCGAAGATGTCGGCAAGTAGCCCCGGATAGTAATATTCGCTAAAAAAACTCTCGACGGGTGCAACGTCTGCAGGCTCTGGTGAGAAGCGCCAACTCAATCGATTCCACCCGGCGGGCGACCCGTCGAACAATCCCTCAGGCGTAAGCACAACCCAATTTCCATCTGCGAAAGAGATTAGGCGACAGAGTTCCTGGCCGGTGAAAGCATCCCAGTATCTAGTCGTGCCGTCATTGCCACCCGTTAGAATGAACCGTCCATCAGATGAAAACGTAACCGAACGAACCGAATCAGAGTGTCCGTTAAATCGCCGAATCTCTCTTCCAGTTTTTGCGTTCCACAAGCGCGCCGTACCGTCAAAGCTTCCAGATAAAACCGTCTGTCCGTCAGGAGAGAAAACCCCGGAATTTACGCCAGAAGTATGGCCTTTGAACTTCCGAATTTCCCCTCCTGTCGTTGAATTCCATAAGCCGAACACATTGCTCCCCAGGGCCTGATAGCCCCCGCTCCCAATTAATACCGAACTGCCGTCCGGTGAGAACGCGACGGAGTTAACGGCATCCTGGACGCCAAATCGCTTAAGTTCTTTTCCAGAGGCGACGTCCCACAAGCGCGCAGCGTTGTCGGTGTCTCCGGTCAACACAAATCGACTATTTGGTGAATATGCAACAGAGTTTGTGTTTAGGGAGGTCTCGCCAAAGCGCTTGACCTCTTTATTGGAACTCACATTCCATAATCGGGGAACAATATTCCGGCCCGCGACGAAAACAGAAACTCCGTCCGGCGAAAATGCGATGGCATTAACCTCACTATTCAGCGTTGTAATTTTTCCGTCTATAAGCTCCGTCAATCGAAACGATTTTACGGGAGAGCCAGTCGCTGCATCCCACAGAATTACTCCACCTGCGAACCCGGTCGCCAGGAATCGACCGTCTGGTGAAAACGCGCACGATTCGAAAGCGTATTCGTAAGTGATCAATCCGAAGCTCGAATGATGGCGCTCAATGTCAGTAGCTCGCGACCATATTCCGTAATCCGATGGTCGCCATCCCACTTCTCCCTTACGCACATCCCAAACCGCAGCCATCCGGTTGCTGCTTGCGGTGCAGACGTAGCGAGTATGGTTCGATAAGGCGATCGCTCTAACTGCGCCCGACAAGCCTGCGAACTCGTTAACTAACTTTCCTGTATCAGCATTCCATAAGAGTGCCGATGGCCTACTGGCTCCCGCGGAGGCAGTTAAGACAAGTTGCCCGTCGCGTGAAAACGCCGCGGTCGCGAGCGACTCCGCAGGAGTTTCGAAATATCTCAATGCCTTTCCAGTCGTGACATCGTGAACAACAGAGTTCACCAACAAGGTTCGATCATCGGGGGAAAAAGAGACTGACTGAACCTGATAGCCATCGCTAACCCGTTTGATTTCGTCCCCGGTTGCCGCGTCCCAGAGCCGCGCTGTCTCGTCTTGACCTCCCGTTGCAATCAATCGACCATCGTGCGAAAAAGCAACGGCGGTTACGCGGCCTTTATGACCTGTGAACTGTTGGGTCTCTGCGCCCGAGCTAATCTTCCAAAGCCGTGCCTTGCCATCGGAGCAGCCAGTAAGAACGGACGTTCCTGTTGGCGAGAAGGCTACTGATTCAACCGTCGCCGGATGATCGTACCGAGCCACTTCACGTCCAGTTGTTGCACTCCATAGCCGGGCCGTCTTATCCGAACTTCCGGTTACCACCCAACGACCGTCAGGCGAGAACGCAGCAGACCAAATACCATCCGTATGCCCCTCGAAGCGGCGCACTTCCTTCCCGGTAGCCACATCCCATAAGCGCGCGGTCTTATCTACGCTCGGTACGGTCGGCGCGAATTTGTTGCCGGCTGCTGTCAGGGCAAGCTTGCTGTCCGGTGAGAACGCGACAGAAGTAACGTGAAACGTATGACCTTCCAACCGTCGCAGTTCCTTTCCTGTTCCGACGTTCCAGAGAATAGCGTTCCAATCGGCCCCACCCGTCATCGCAAAACGTCCATCCGGCGAAAACGCTACAGAGAGAATGGCAGTCGAATGTCCTATCGGAATAAGGAGTCTCGGTGAGTAGCGCTCAGCACCAGGTATTGTTAGCGATCCTGGTACTTTTGCCTGAGCAATGGCGCAGGCCACAATCAGTGTTAACAATAGACCCGTGCCTAATTTGCGAGCTTGATGCGACGTCATGATTGCGAGCTGCAACCGCGCGATGTTTATCTTGATTGAGAGCCGTGACTTCTTGAGAAAGATGATAGACCTGCCGCCGAACTCGATGTTCTTTCTAAGCCGGCACAAATCCGGGTGGCAGCTCATCAGGCTCGCCGTCCGCCGCGCCGCCAGCGCCTTCGCGCGTGCGCAACAGATCGGGGTTGATGTTCTTTAGTTCGTAGAGAGTCTTGTAGATACCTTCCTGCTGCAGCAGCTCGTTGTGTGTGCCGCTCTGAACCGCCTTGCCCTTGTCGATCACGATGATGCGATCGGCTGCAAGGTGCACAAAGTTCATGTCGTGGCTGATGATGATACAGGTGCGGGGATTGTCACCTTGTTTCGCATAGTTGCGAATGAATTGCGCCATCGCCACCCGGTTGGTGTCGTTGAGGTTCTCAGTGGGTTCGTCGAGCAGCAGCACTTCCGGTTTGCGGATCATGCAGCGCGCAAACGCGATCAACCGCTTCTGACCGCCTGAAGGCACCTGGTCGCCGACAATACAATCGTAGCCGTTATCAATCTCGTTAACGATCACATCGTGTGCGTTGGCCAGTTTCGCAGCCTCTTCAACTTCTTCATCGGTAGCATTACCCCGACCAAGTCGAATGTTCTCTCGCACCGTGTCTTTCAGGAAGAATGGAAACTGTGAAAGCTTGGAAACCTGCTCGCGCAATGATGCAAGTGTTACTTCAGTTACATCTTCGCCGCCGATGGTGATCTTGCCCTTGTCTTGCTCCAGAAAACGGAGCAGCAAATTCATGATGGTCGATTTGCCGCAGCCGATCGCGCCCACAAATGCGACGACCTCGCCTTCTTTGATCTCGAAACTGATGCCGTCGAGGATTCGCTTAAACGGCGTATAGCCGAACACGACGTTCTCGAACTTAATGTCGCCGTGAATGTTGCCCAGCTTTCGCGCGTTCGGTCTTTCGATCACCGTCGGTTTCGTATCCAGCAATTCGTAAGTCGCGACGATGCCCGGTTCCAGCGTTTTGTAGGTGCTGTAAGACGTGATGATGCGCTGCACCGGAGCAAACATCGCCGGGATGAATCCGGTGAAGACAATCAGCTCGCCCAGACCCAGACCAAACCGAGGGCCATACTGGATACCGACCAGCAGCACCAGCGCGGTACTGAGGGCGACGTAGATCAGCGAATTGCTGTTGGTCAAATGCATCCACATGAACAACCGCGCCGTATCGTTCGCCGTGGATTGCGCCAGCGATGCAAATCGGCCGCTGCGTTTTTCCTGCGCATTGAAAATCTGGATGTCGGACATGCCGGTGAGTGACTCGTTGAGTTCACTGTTGAGCTCGCGCGAGGTCTTCATCATTGACTCAGACGATTTCTGAAGCTGGGCCATCGTGAAGCGAAACAAGACGAAAGCCACCGGGCCCAACGCAAATGCGACCAGGGTCATCTGCCAACTCATGCCCAACAGGTAGAAGAGTGCCGTGATCAATACAATGACGTCGAGGATCGGCGTCAGCAGCACTTGCGTAACCAGCTTCTGCACGTTTGGAGACTCGTTGAGCACGCGCTGCATCAGCGCTCCGGTTTTGCCGCCGGTGAAGAAGTCGAGCGAAAGAGTCTGCACGTGGTCGTAAACGTTCGACTGAAGTTCCGAGACAATCTTTTGCTCCAGGTTCGACGTCTTCCACATTTGAATGAAGCGCAATACTGCTGAACCGACTGTCGCCGCGGCCCAGATCACGAAAATGGTGGTGAAGGTCAGTGGCGTACCCAGCCAGCCTTGTAACCCTGAGGCCCCAGGCGCCGCTTTGTAAAGAGAGCCCGTTGCCGTCCAAACGCTGCTCATGCCGCCAGTACCGCGGGCCGCGTTCCCCAGAATTTCGACCAGCGGTCCGAAGGATGCGCTCACTAAAAACGGCGTCAAGGCACCCAGCAGCGTCAGAACTGTCGTGAAGATGACCGCGCCTTTATACCGGCCCAGAAGTTTCACCGAACGACCGATGTAAGGCCGCGCGCTCTTCTTCTTCGGCTTCATCATCTCTTCGGGAACAGCACCGCCCTGCGGCAGAGCGCCCCCCGGCGGCATTGCCGAACCGGGCGCGGCTTTCATCATGCCGCCACCTTCGGGGATCTCACCCGGTGGAGGCATTGGTCCGCCTTTCGGCATTGCTCCTGGTGGAGGCATCGCGCCACCCGCGGGCATTGGTCCACCGGGAGGCAGACCACCCGGAGGAATTGGGCCATCCACCGGTTTCATTCCTTGAGCTATGGCCGCTGCTGGCGGAGCTTGGGCGGGCGCGGCGCCGGGAGACGGCATCATGCCCGAAGGTATCTTGGGATCTGATTTGTCTGACATTGTTCGATGACTAAGACTGAATGAATTGTGAAAAACGTTTCGCAGTGCGACTCGCACGATCGGGGAACGCGAAAACGGCGCGATTATACAGATCGGTGGAACAACTGAGAAGCGAGTGTCGCACCGAGTCGCGAAACTGAGTCAACGTCCGTCTCTCAGTTGATACAGATAGATCGAATTGCCAAAGACAGCTTCCGGCTGACGATTGCGATAGCTCTCAAACCATTCGCGGTTACCCGGAATCAATGAGCCGTTGAGAAAGTTTGCTCCAATCGCTATGAATTCAGTTTTTGGAGCCTGCTCGGAATTGCCCGACAGCAGATTCACGTACTCGATGCCGTACCGCGGCAGCGCGACTTCGCCGCACAACATCGCACCGCGGATTCTGGCAATGCCTCGCGCGTTGAGATAGGCAGCCAACGCCGTCGTGTCCTGTCCCCATTCGATGTTTGAATCCCCAAGATAAGTCCAGCGTGGATGACCGCTGGTGAACTGGTTCATGTAAGACATGTACGCCGGCCATGAGCGCGCCGCTTCAAACCCCATCGCCGCAAGCAGCACAACCGCGCAGGTCAGGCCCAGCGCTTGTCTGCGCTCGATCAGCCAATTCATGAACGCTGCGCAGATAATGAACATGAAGGGAAACAGCGGCAGGATGTGACGAACGCCGATGTTAATTCGACTGGTAGTCAACAGCGCTGAATAGAACAGAAGCGCCGCCACAAGCGGAACCAGCGGCCGGTGTTGTTTCTTAATGAAGCGTGCGACTGCCCAAACAGCCGCCGCCAGAGTTAGTAGCAGAAACGGTATGGTGGCTTTCAGAAGAAAGGCGACGGGAAAGTAATACCACCACCCGGTGACGCTGTACCTGCCGAGGAGGTACGCGTCGTGACCGTTCTGGTTGATTATCGACAGGCGCGAAAACCCCTGAATGAAATCAGTGGGCAGGAGAATGCTGACGCTAGTGATTGGCTGTGGCAATCTATTAGCCAGAACTCCAACAATACCTGGGACGTTGGCGAGTTCGGTCTGAGCGTCGGCAGGCCGCCGCGGCTCGAAAAGGTATGCCGCGTTAAGAATCAGCAGGCAAAGAAACATTGCGCCGCACTTCGCGAAAATGTTTCGCATCAGCAACTGACGCGAGCCATGCCAACGCGCTAGCAACAGGATCAGGAAAACACCGGCGAACGGCAGCAATGTAAACTTGGCAATCAAGGCGATGCCGGTCGCCACGCCCAGCAGCAGCGTCCATTTCAAGCTTCTGCTGACCCAGTAGTTCACAGCCACGAAGCAAAAAAAGATTAAGGCGAGGGCTGCGATCACATCCGCGTGAACGATGTGGCCGTGAGCGAGAATGTTTGGCTCAAGAATGAAAAGCACCAACGCGATCACAGCGGTCCGTTTACCAAATAACCGGCGAGCGAGCACAAAAATCAGGAAGCCGAGGATAACGGTAAGCCCAACCGCACCGACTCTCGCGCTGAACAATATCGTCGTGAACCTGGGACTGTTCGCGGTCCAGAATTCTTTCGCGATTTGATAGTCGCGCGTTTCGTAATCGACCTTCGTCGTTTCTGGAAACTCCGGCAGCACAGGCCGAATGCCAACCAGGACGGCAGGCGCTGCCGAAAATGTCTTCACTGCCGGCGGTGTGACATTGTTCATCCGAAAGTCACGATGCAAGACCTGGTAGTAGCCCGCCGGGATATGAATTACTTCGTCCTGAGTGATTCCTCGTGAATAAGCGAGCGACAGGAGCGCGACTGCAAAGAGGCAAAGCAGAATCGCAGGCAAAACCGTTGACCGGTTTAGGACTGCCACGCGCAATTGATCGAAAAGTTTCGGGAAGCCGGCCAGAGTACGCTCCTTCATGTTCGGCTATTTACAATCTTCAACACCCCACACAAAGCCTGACGATAGTCCCCAATTGATAGCGAGTGAGTAGTTATAGCCGAACCGTGGCGCTTCTTCGCCTGTGAAAAAGAGATTCGCCGCAAAATGGTCTTTGCAAAAAAGCGCGTGCATCGCCCCATTGTAACGCTGAAATGTTTCCAGCTTGCGTTCGCCGAACAGCTTCCAACCTTCGCGCGCGAGTTCAGATTGATAGTGACTCTTCACCTGTTCGTAATTCGCGTTCGTCGTATAAAACTGCGCCACGCCGCGTCCGGGGCGATAGATCGAATTAAGGTAGGCTGGCGACGCGCCGGCTGGTGGCTTAATTAGTTCTGCTGCTAATTCTGTTTGCCGCTGGTGAAGATCCGCGTTTGGATCCGGCGCTCCATCGTAATTGGTCAGCACGGCGATGCCGTAGTAATCCTGAACGCACTTTGTCAGCCAGAGTATCTTGGGATCGGGCTCGACCTCATCCAATGCCATGACATTGTAGAGCCTTGGGACCTGAACATACTGCTCGCCTTTTGACCTGGCTGTGGCGATCAACTGTTCGCGTTGCTGCCAGGCTTTCGCATAGTTTTGTAAAGCGGATCCAAACTCTGCGCGTCGCGCTCCCGCATAAACGCTCACGCCGGCGAAAACAAGTATTAGGGCAATGCCAACAACTGCCGGCCATGATTGTGTCCTCAGATACTGTTGCGCCTTCTGACCTATGAGATAGAACCATGCACACAGCACCATGACGAGCACATGAGCTGGAATGATGAGGGTGCGATCCGGAAGATTCAGCGACGCACCGTAGGCAATCGGAATGTGACACGCGAAGAGCAATACGACGCCGGCCAAGGGCACAACCAACAGCGTAATTCTCGAAACAGGAACACGCGTACTGTCTTTAAGTAGAAAAGCGCCTAACGAAAAAGCAAACACGACAAGACCCGCAACCACGACAAGGTTAATGCCTGATCCGAACGCCTTGTCGAAAAAGGAAACAAACCCGACGACTGAAATCTTTGCGATGTCGGGTGGAGCGGGGCTCTTTGGAAAAGGCGTACGCCGGATTGCGTTGCCGGGAGCGGAGATCACAACAATCATCGCCAACACCGAGCCGACGAGGCCGGCGAGCAGTAAAGCCGAACCGGTATAACGATTTCGATCCTGCTTTAGGAACCGGATAACCACCGCCATTGCCAGGGCGATGGTTTGCACTGCTACATATGTTTCTGAGAATCCTCCGGCGATGAATGTCAGCAGCAGACCAAGGCCAAGGAACCATCCAAGTCGCCGGGCGCCGCGTAGACTCACCGTGCCGAGTATCGAAATAAATATCGCTGCGAGTATCAATGGCGGAACTAACGATCGCATTCCCTGCCCCCAGTAGAGCGATTGGCCGACATTCGGCGTGAGTTCCAGCGTAACGAACAAGAGAATGGCTGCGGTCAGGACAGAGAGCCAAATCGAAGCGTCTCGATGGAAGACGCGCAGGAGTCTTTGAATAGCAAAGGCGAGAGCTGCAAACCAAAGTGCTACGACCACACCCGTGGAGTAGGGCGATGCTTTCGGACCCAGGTAACCGCAGATAGCATCGAGCACATTCGCCGAGAACCGGCCAGACCAGTTGAAATACCAAAAAGCCGCTCCGCGAAAAATACCCAGGGACTGCGCCGTCGCGGCTGAACAAAAGTCGTCCGCCATAAACCGGCTATAGGTCCCGAGATAAATGTGAACCAGCAGCGGGAACAGAAAGAACGGGATTAGTAAAAGAGTCAGACGGGAAAATCGCGGCTGAGAAAACGAACTCACAGCTTGCCGGATCTCGGAATGATGGTATTCACGACATTAGGAAGAGGACAATCGATCGCGACGCGATAATCGGGACGAAGCGGCTGAAAGATAACGCTAATCAAAAATGTGAATGCGCGCTCGGTTTAGTTTAGTCGAGCGCGCATTCGGATGTGTGTGTTGTTAGGGGCAACTTTGCCAGCAGTACTGGTAGCGGTAATACCAGCGATGTCCGAGGTGAATCCAGCAGATGCAGACGTTGCTGTAGGCTTGCACATCGGCCTGATCGATCTCAATGCCGCCTGCGATTTCTTCGCCCTCGCCGACGCGATCCTTACCTTCCTCGTACGTTGTTTGTTTCGCTTCGACCGCGGTGTATTTCGCCAGGTCGGCGTCAGGAATGTCGTAGGCTTTTGCTTGTTCCCCTTTTTTGGGAATAGAAGTTACTAAAGGCATACCGTTTTCCTCCCGTGTGAAGTTAGCGATATGAAATCGCCGCTCTTAAGACCGAATGATTTTCCTTCCGAGGGTGCCGTGTCGGCGAAGGCAATCAGAAGTTCGCGACCCGACGGGCCGCAGCCGATCGAGCGCGAACTTCCAATGCGTCAACGCAACCTTACGGTTACGGGCAGTCCTGCCAGCAGTACTGATAGCGGTAATACAGAACGCCGCGCCACCAGAAGTAGCAGATGCAGATGTCGCTATAGGCCTGCACATCTGCTTTGTCGAGGTCGACGCCCGTGCCGAGTTCCTTACCACCGGCGATCTTCTCTTTCGCTTCGTCGTAGGTGGCTTTGGTGCCCTCTACGGCTTCATATTTCGCCAGATCGGCTTCGGGAATGTCATAGACCTTCGCTTGTTGCCCTTTCTCGGGCATGGTGCTTACGAGAGCCATAAACTGTTCTGTTCTCCTTTCAAGATACGGGGACAAGCCCCTGGTTGTTGATTCAGTGTCGCTTTTTCAATCAGTGCCAAGTCACGTTTGCCTGGCAGCGTGAGAATCCCAAACGCTGACTTGTTAGCAGATGCGCTTTCGGTTCTCGATCGCCTAAGACGGAGTCCCGGTTCAGTTTTGCGGAAGTGGAATTGCGATTTCCGCAGGGCCTTTGGTAAGGCCATTAACCCGGTTAGTCTTACGGCCCAAATCGCAGGAAATGCCGTCTCCTGGAAGCGACGTATGACGCATTAAAAGCAGAAGACTGCGGTTTGAGCCCGGGCATCCTACCAGCAAGTAGCCGGATTTACAAACGCCTTTTTCGAAAGAACGGCGCGTATAGCCTTCACTATGGCTAGCCGAGACAGCTCGCAAGCACACGTTGGAAATTTTCGTCGTCGGGAGAAAACGCGAACGACCTGACGATTCCGCCGCGGTCAATCAACGCCAGCATCGGCAGGGCGGTAGCGCCGTAAGCCGATTGAAGATTTTCGTCTTCTGCAACTCCGACCGGAAACTTTATTTCGTGTCTGTCAGTGAACTCCCGAATTAAAGTCAGCTCCTGCGCTTGCGCCTCGCTGGTGCCCCCGTAAGCCATGAAGTAACGCGTTAACGCCAGTACGTTCAAGCCGAGCGGCGCATGTTGAGCGTGTAGTTCTTTGATTTTCGGAAACAATTGTTCACACGGTTTACACCAGGTCGCCCAGAATTCCAGCAATACAACTTGATCCTTCAAATCTGCGAGTTGTAATGGATCGGTATTCAGCCACTGATGCATATGAAGCTCGGGCGCGGGTTCCCCGATTAATTTTAGGCGCGTGTGCAGATCCTTGAGCTGCACGAGACCGCGAAACGCAGTGCGCTTATCATTGTCGGTTCCGCTGGCTTTGATCTGTTGGAACGTATCTTTCGCTACGCCAAACTCGGTGGCGAGCCGCTGAATCGCGTCCTGAGGATTTCCCGCGTTTACGGAAAACTCCGCTAGAGCCATTGCGAGACTGACACGCTCTTTAAACTCGTCGAGGTGAGACGACTTTGCGATGTTGGCGAGCGCTTGTTCCAAACGCTTAATCCCGCCGCTGTGGTCCCCGCCGCGAGCAAGTTCGTGGGCCTCTTCGATAGCTTGCACAACCTCAGGCCGCAGATGCTCGGGCATTGATGGATCGGGAGCGGGCGATGTGACTGAACTCATGTTTGATGATTAACCGGAATAAGAAATCAATAGAGCATCGCACATCCTACTGACGCAAACAGTCTTAGTCAAAATCGAACGCGCGTTGATGAATTCGTAATCACGATTGCAGAAATTGTCGCGGTCTGTATAATGCCGGTTCGCATCGAGCCAGCACCCCAGACAAAACCTGCGCTCGCGCGAATAGGACGAGATCAACATGCCGGACGATTCAATTCCAAATTCAGAAGAGCCAAACGCAGCGAAGATTCGTGCCTCAATCGAGAGTCTCGATTTGTCGGATTCGCTGGCAGCGCCCATTCGTCAGGGAATCGACGATCTGCTGAAGGTCGCCGCGGATACTGTAGGCTCAGCCGACGCTTCAGTCCTTGTCCGCGATGGACGCGAAGGCGGATTGAAGTTTCTGGTAGCGGTGAGCGAACTGGAGGAAGCCCTCCTGAAAGTGCGAATTCCCCCAGGAAAAGGGATCGCCGGCTTGGTTTTCTCAAGCGGCCAACCAATGGCGGTCAACGACGTCAGCGATGAGGGGTCTTTCTGGTCAGGCGCTGATGAAGCAGTGGGCTTCAAGACGGTGACCTTGCTTGCGACGCCTCTACGGACCGCACACGAAACAATCGGCGTGCTGGAATTTGTAAACCGTCCCGGCGAACCACCCTATCCGCCCTTCACACCCGAAGAAATGGATGACGCGGCCCGGTTCGCGGATGCGATTGCTCGATTAGTTGACTCTTACGAACTCGCGCTGTTGGTTGAATCAGTATTTATGCATACGATCAAAACCAGCGGCGATGAAAGTAAACCCGACAATACGGAGTGGCTGGACAGTGTGGATGCTGCCCCCGAACATCGCGATCTCTTGTTGCTCGCGATTCGCTTGCGCGGGATAGTTGTGCAAGGCGACGCCGAACGCGCGATGCTGCGCGACTTGCTGGATGCGCTCGCTCGATTCACTGACAAACGTTCGTCCAGTTCGAACTATTTCAATTTCTAATTATCCTGACGGGAGATTTAAGCATGGCGCAGTTGGAAACTGCTGTCGGTTCTGAGAAAACCTTGACCGATCTCTGGGCGGCCATTCAAGCGGACGAGCTTTGGAAAGGTCGGACCGGTCGCGGTGTTCGCGTTGGGATCATCGATAGCGGAATAGATACCAACCATCCGGAGCTCGCCGGAAAGATTAAAGCTTCCTACCAGGCCGTGAATGAGGGCGGCCAGATCGTTTTCAAAGAATCAACGACGGGCGATCAGGCGGGTCACGGAACCGCCTGTGCCGGCATTATCACGAGCCTCGCGCCGGACGTCGAAATCACAAGTATCAAGGTCCTCGGGCCCACCGGCTCCGGCACTGGCGAGATGTTTTTGATGGGAGTGGACTTTGCCATCAAACAGAAACTGCAAGTCGTGAATCTCTCGCTCGGTACGACAAAACGTGACTTCTGGATGCCGATGCGTGAGTTGCTCGACCGCGCGTACCGCGAGCGAGTGATGCTGGTGGCCGCCGCGAACAACTTGCCCCAGCTCAGTTCACCTTCTATTCATTCTTCGTCACTGATCTCCGTGGTCAAGCGAGCCGGTGGCGAGCCATTCAACTTCGGATTTCAATACGGCGAGGTGATTGAGTTAGTCGCGCCGGGTGTTCAGGTTGAGACGACCTGGCCCGGTGGCGGCCGACGCCAAATGACCGGGAACAGCTTTGCCGCGCCGCACATCACGGGCGTCATCGCGCTGCTGCTGGAAGGCCGGCCCGACCTTACGCCATTCCAAATCAAGACAATTCTCTACGCGATCGCGCAGCGTAATCAGATGCAGACTGAGGCAGGATCCGCTTCGCCGAAATGATCGATCGCGCGAGTTCCTTCCTTTCACGAGCGTAACAGGAAAAAGTAGGCTTCGCCGCTCCGCGACCAAGAGACGTTTTCAGCAGCCTGCTAAGTTCGTCTATCTCCAGCGGCCCCCAAACTAGCACTCTGCTCCCTT
>DATNEI010000034.1:0-3714 GCA_035606795.1 Pyrinomonadaceae bacterium | reverse complement strand
ACGATCGCTCCTGCTGGTACTCCGCTTTGGAACACCAGTTACACCAACTTCGCGCCACGCTTCGGCATCACCTATCAACTCTTTCAAACGCCGGGTCGCGAAACAGTGATACGCGGCGGTGGCGGAATCTTTTACGATCTGGGCTATGGCTCAATCGTAAACGCATTTGGCAACGCATATCCTTACGTTTCGACGAAAAATCTCGGCGTCGTTTCGTTTCCCTTGTCCGCAACCAACTCGGCGCCGTCAACAACTCCGACCGTCACCGCGTTGCACGTGTTTGAGCCGGACATCAAACTGCCGCGCACTTACCAGTGGAATTTTTCCGTCGAGCAATCACTCGGAGTGAATCAAACGCTGACCGCTTCTTACGTCGCGGCGCTGGGTCGTGACTTATTGCGGCAGGATACGATCTGGGGCACTCAGTTTGGAGGGACGCTGAATCCGGCGGTCTTTCCCCCGACTGCTCAAGTCGTTGTTTCACGGAATACAGCGACCTCTGATTATCACGCCTTGCAAGCGCAATTTCAGCGTCGCCTCGCCAAGGGCCTGCAGGCTTTGGCGTCGTACTCATGGTCGCATTCAATCGACATCGCCTCGAACGACTCGTTCAACGTCAACACGCCTGCCGCGCGGATCGATCCACGCACGGACCGCGGCCCGTCAGACTTCGATGTGCGGCACGCGTTCAGTAGCGCCGTCACGTACGACATTCCCATGCTGCTGAAGAATGGAGTCGGCAAAGAGATATTTCGTGGCTGGTCCATCGATGCGCTTTTCACGGCTCGTTCTGCGACGCCTGTCAACGTCACGTACAGCATCGTCACGCCGGGAATCGGCGGCGCTGCAACCGTGCGGCCGGATCTCGTCGAGGGTATCCCACTCTACATCGATGACCCGTCAGCTCCGGGCGGTCGTCGCTTCAATAACACGCGCGTAACCATCCCGGGCAATCCTAATCCGCAAATCGGACCATTCCTGCGACCCACGCCGGCAAGGCAAGGGTCACTCGGTCGCAACGTGCTCCGCGGCTTCCCGGTTTATCAAATGGACCTCGGATTTCGGCGCCAGTTCAACTTCAACGAGCGCAGGAACCTGCAGTTCAAAACCGAATTCTTCAATATCTTCAATCATCCGAATTTTGGTGATCCGGACGGGCTGCTCGCCTCGTCAACATTCGGTTTCTCGACCGCGATGCTGGGCAGGAGTTTAGGCAGTGGCGGCACTCTCGGTGGCTTCAACCCGTTGTATCAGATCGGTGGACCACGTTCGATTCAGTTTTCACTGAAGCTGGCTTTCTGATTCTGAGTTGTAATTGAAATTTATGGTCTGATTTCTCTGTGCAACCTCTGTGTTCTCTGTGTCTCTGTGGTTGTTTTTACGAACAACTCCTTAACCACAGAGGCACAGAGGCCACAGAGGTTGCACAGAGAAGAAGCTCGATGCGGACAGATTCTATGAGCAGATGTCGACTCGTGGTTATCTTCTGCCTCACCGTTTATCTTCATCTCACCGCATCGTCCCTCCTTAGCCAAAAACAACTCGCGCCGCTGCCGGTCAAAGAGGGACTGAAAACCTTCAACCTTTCGATGTTCACACCGCTTGACCTCTCGCCGGATGGCAAGCTCGTCGCTTACGTGCTGCAAGACACGAAACGCAAGGCCGAGGCGAAAGCCCCGCGATCCGCACAGGATCTCGAGCGTGCTGGAATTCCAGCTCGCGTCGACTACTGTGATATCTGGATCAGCGATACGGCGAGCGGCACATCGAAAAATTTGACCCGCGGTCGCGGAACAAGCTGGGCGCCGGCTTGGTCTCCAAACGGAAAATACCTCGCGTTTTATTCGGATCGCGACGGTCTTCCCGCACTCTGGCTTTGGGAAAGAGCTTCGGGCGCGTTGCGACAAGCATCGAATGCGATCGTTCGCACGCGCACCGAAACCGCCGTTCCGCGCTGGACTCCGGACAGCCGTAGACTCGTCATCCGAGTGCTTTCAAAAGGCATGACCCTCATTGATGCCGCTGCCCTCTTGAACAAGCCGGCAACTGAAATCGATACGGCCGCCGATGCAAACAAAGAGCCGGGATCGACAGTCGTTCTTTTCAGCTCGAAAGCTTCAGATCGAACCAATAAAGAAAACAACAGCTTCGCCGGCGCTGCGGCAGATCTTGCCATCGTTGATCTCGAAACCAGGACGACAAGGTATATTGCCACTCGCATCGTTACTGAAGGCTACTGGCTCTCGCCGGATGGCGCTTATGTCGCTACTCTCAACTTCAAACGTCGCGCCTCGAGCGGCAATCTTCAATCTCTTTTCGATCTGGTAGTGGTCTCGCTCGCTGATGGTCGCTCACGAACGCTGGTGACCGACTTTCCAAGTGACATTCTGATTCCGGTTAGTTGGTCACCCGATGGCCGGTTCCTGTCGTACATGACTGCTGGTCCGGCAGTTAGAAATGATTGTTGGGTCGTGCCGCTGAATGGCGGTGAGCCACGCAATGTGACGCCGGGCGAGCATCCACGATTTGACAGCACCTTTCTATATCGTGGGCCATTGTGGGATGCGGCCGGCAGGTATCTCTACCTGCTTTCGTCGAGTGCAGTTTGGCGCACATCGATCACTGGCGAACCAGCGACGCAGATCGCTACGATTCCGGGTCGCACGCTGCGACACATCATCACTGCAAACGGCCGAACTATCTGGACCCCGAAAGCCGATACGATCATCGTCATCACGCGTGCCGAGCAAAGCCGCGACGAAGGCTTCTTCGAAATCAACCTCAGAAATGGAAAATGCGAAAAGCTTCTCGAGCAGAATAAATCTTACGGGTTTGTCCCGCCGCTCAGGACCGCCGTCTCCGATAACCAACTCGTATACACGTCACAGAGTGCGAGCGAGCCGGAAGACATTTGGACTGTCGATCCAGTTCGATTCACGCCTGAAAGAGTGACGCACATCAATCCGGCATTCGATCGATACGTGATGGGTGACGCGCGGTTGATCGAATGGCGCACCTTGAACGGTCAAACCGTACACGGCGCGCTGCTCTTGCCTGCCGGATACACGCCCGGCCGGCGGTATCCCACGATCATTTATCAATATCCCGGCTCGATGTGGTCCACGCAAGGGAACCTATTCGGTTTCAACCCTTTCTCGAGCGCGGTCGAAAACTGGCAATTCTTTGCGACGCGCGGATACGCAGTGCTCCTGGCAGACGTACCGGCACGACCCGAAACCTACATGCAAGACATCGCGGCGGCAATCGTGCCGGCGATCGACAAGGTCATCGAAATGGGAATCGCCGATCCTGAACGCCTTGGCATTACGGGACAGAGTAACGGCGGCTATGGGGTGTTGAGTTTGATCGTGCAGACCGGTCGCTTCAAGGCAGCCGTTGATCGCATGGGACCAGGTAATCTGATTTCGCAGTACACGCAAATGTCGGAAACCGGCGCCAGCATTTACACGGCGGAGATGGTCCAACGCACCGGCGGCTCGCTCTGGGAAAAGCGCGACAAGTTCATTGAAAACTCACCTATTTTCTTCTTCGACAAAGTCAAGACACCGGTGCTGATCATCCAGGGAACTGCCGACCGGCAAGTTCAGGCTGCGCGCAGCGATGAGGTTTTTGTCAGCCTGAGATTTCTCGGTAAGGATGTCGAGTATGCGAAATACATGGACGAATCACATGGTGTCGCGGATTGGGGCTTTG
>DATNEI010000028.1:0-15207 GCA_035606795.1 Pyrinomonadaceae bacterium | reverse complement strand
TTCGGAATAAGCTGAGGCTCGAACCAGCAGTAAGGTCCAGCAAGACGAGAACATCGATAATTGACAAGCTTCGGCGCGAGAAGACGCGTTTGAGTCAAATGCAAGACATCGCCGGTTGCAGAATAGTCGTACCGGATATTAGCACGCAGGATGAGGTCGTATCGCATTTGCAAGGTTCTTTTGAAACCACAAACGTCGATGATCGTCGTAAGAGGCCGAGCCATGGGTATCGGGCTGTGCACCTGATCGTGCAGATATCAGCGAAGCCTGTTGAGATTCAAGTGCGGACTGCGCTACAAGATTGGTGGGCGCAGCTCTCCGAAAAATATTCGGATCTCATCGATCCTGCGATTAAATACGGCGGCGGAGACACCAACGCGTTAGAATCATTGGCTGCGGCGTCTAACGAGATCAAAAAGCTCGAAGATGACGAAATATTGTTCGACCAAGTCCGCGCTGAGGTTGCTAGGCGCGGTGGAATGGCAGAAGATATGGGACAGCGGTTAATAGCAATCCAAGCGAACATTGCGGGCAGGCGGGGCAACATAACGAGACTTATTGAGCTAATGGGAGAGATCGTTCCCGGGGGATGAAATGATATTTTTGTTACGCTATAACCGAAAAGCAGGCCAAATAGTCTCAAGGCAGCGGTTCGAAGATCACGAGCGATCAACTGCGCACCGTGCCCGATTAGAGCTTGAGATAGACCTTAATGAAAAGGGAATAGAGGATGAGGTCGTATTGCTCGAAGCGGCGAACGAGAACATCTTAAGGCGAACCCACCGCCGCTACTTTGAAAACCTGCGCGAACTAACGTCCGCGCCTGCTCATTAGAGTCACTGAATTCCCGCTAACGCCACCTCCAACAAAAGTGTCTTCTTAATCCCTTTGTAACCTGGTTCGATTTCGCAGTTCTCGGCCAAACTGTGCGAGCCCTCGCAAGGACCCGCGCCGGTGGAGATTGAAGAGATGCCGGCGAGCAAAGCCACGCTCGAGTTGTTCGAACCGGCATTGCCAATCGGCGGATCGAAACCCATCACCCGATGGACGGCTTCGGCCATGCGCACGAGATACGACTCGCGATGTCCGGGAATCATCGCCGCGGGTGATTTCGAAATCACGTCGGTCTTCACGGTCATGCCAACTTTTGCCGCTTCCTCGTCGAGGATTGTGGCAATCTGTTTCTCTAAATCCGCGAGCACGTCGTTTGAAGTCGAACGCAGATCAACCGTAAACCACGCGTCGGCTGCTTTCGCATTAACCACGTCCGATCCGCCGAGCATTCCGATATTCAGGTTCGACGAAGGCGTCGTTGGCACTTTCAGTTGGTAAATGCGATCGATAGCCCGGGCCAGCGGCAAGGTTGCCGAGTAAGGCGGCGTTTGCGAACGCGTGTGGCCACCCGGGCCGATAAAGTGGTGGCGATACCAGTTGATGCCGATGCCGGCGTAAGTAAAACCTTCATAACCGCCGTCGAGCGCGATGTATTGATCGATCTTTCCTTTGTTCGCATCAACGTAAGCCTGGACGCCTTTGAAAGTCGTTTCTTCTTCGACGGTGAAGACAAACACTAAGTCGCCTTTCGTTTTGATCCTGGCCGCATCCAAGGCGCGGATGGTCGCAAGCAGCGCTTCGACGTTGCGCGTGTCGTCACCGATGCCGGGCGCGTAAACTTTACCGTCGCGAACTGTTGCTTTGATTTGCAGTCCCGGCTGAAAAACCGTGTCCATGTGCGCATCAAAGACGATGACTGGCTTGCCGGCGCTGCCTTTGCGTACGGCGATCAAGTTACCGGCCGGGTCGTAATGAATATCATCCAGATGGTTCTGCCGCAGGAGACTCTCGATAAACTTCGCTCGGGGCTGTTCGTGCCCCGAGGGCGCGTTAATCTCGGTAATCGCGATCCATTCGCGCAGAATGTTCTCGCGGTTGCGGTCGATGTAATCATTCGCAGCCTTAATGTCGGCGCGATTCGCGACCGCCGTAACCTCGTCGACGTATTCGGGAACGGTCTTGACTTGAGCGGAGGCGCTTCTGGACAGGACGACCAGAACTGAAATTAATAAGATGTTTAGTCGCATGTTCGTATCAATTCTGTCTTTATCCATCACCCGTGGCTTCAGCCAGGTGAGTGGAGCTGGTTATGAAATTAGAAACCCTTTAGAACAGTTTCCCGCTAAGCGGAACGCGTATCGCCTGCCGAAGCCAGGTGTGAATGACGTTTTCGCATATAATCCAAAATCGTCGAGGCATTCTAAGCGATTGTCGCCTATTCGCAAGAGCTAGTGATTCAACTAACTTGAATTCCACTTCCAAATCTTCGCGCGAGATGGCGCCCGGCCCTTTGGGGCTTTGGCTGGAGCGCCTCATCCTCGGCTCGTTATTTCTGTTTGCGTTCGCTGCGCCGATTTCGATTGCGGCGGCGCAGTTTGCATGGGCGGTAGGTTTGCTGTTCTGGATCCTGCGCTTTTTTGTTTTTCCTCGTCCGCAACTACATCGCACGCCGATCGATTACGCGATGTTTGCGTTCTTTATTCTCACGGGGCTGTCATCCTTTCTTTCCTACGAGCCGATGGTTTCGATTGGCAAACTGCGCGCAGCAATGCTGTTCACGATCGCGTATCTGTTTGCTGAGAACTTGCGGTCAGCGCGGATAACACGGCTGCTCGTCGTCGTGCTGTTGGCGGGGACAGTGTTGTCGGCCTTATTTACATTTGGTCAGTACGCGATTGGCCGTGGCGTCAAAGTGCAAGGGGTGCGCGCTGACAGTCCACTGAAATCCGGACGATTTGTCACGCGCACAAAGAGCGATCCCGCACCAATTCTCGATGGCGACACAATCGAAGAGGTTGATGGCCAACGAATCTGGAACGCGGAACAGTTGGTCAATGAACTTGAGCAACCATCGCAACAGAAGACTGCCAAAGTAAAAATCTATCGCTATGAGTGGAATCCGGTTTTCGAAATAGAGCGCGGGAAGTTGTTGCCGGGCGCGACCGCTGAAGAACAACTCGGTATTGGATCCTGGGCCCGTGGACGGGATCGGCGCGCCACTGGGTTTTTCAATCACTGGACGACGTACAGCGAGAGTTTGCAGCTGCTTGGCTCGCTGGCGCTCGGATTGTTTGTGGCCTTGCCGTTCAAACGCAGCAGATGGTCTCTGTTGCTGGTGCTGACGCTGATCGCGATCAGCGGCGCGTTGATGCTTACCGTGGTGCGCGCATCGTGGCTTTCGTTTTTGATCTCGGCAACGTTGATTGCGGTCATCGGTCTTCGCTGGCGCACGTTACTGATTATCGGTGCATGCGCGTTGCCTCTGGTGTTGGCAGGAACTTTCATCCTGCATCAAAAACGAAATGTGGGGTTTTTTGATTCGCGCGATGACTCGATTCGCTGGCGTGAAACAGTGCAGCGCGAAGGACTGCATCTGCTGACGAGCAATCCGCGGCACTTGTTAGTAGGTGTCGGGATGGATTCGATCAAGGCGCATTGGCGCGCGTGGGGACTGTTCGACAATGGCCGTCTGCCGATGGGTCACATGCATTCAGACTATCTGCAAATTGCGCTCGAGCGTGGCGTGCCGGCGCTAATAGCGTGGTTAATTTTGCTGGCTCTCTACGCGCTGATGTTGTGGCGTTTGCAGCGGCAACTGCCGCAAGAGAATTGGATTGAACGCGGCGTCGCGCTGGGCGCGCTGGGCGGACTGGTCGGATTCATGATTAGCGGAGTGGTCCATTACAACTGGGGCGATTCAGAAGTGGTAATGATCCTTTATTTGATTATGGGATTGAGTCTGTTTGTTAATCGACGACTTGGTGAAAAAACTTAAACCACAGAGGACACAGAGGGGAAGAAATTTGGCCGCGGATACACGCGGATAACCCAACAATTAATTCTTTCTTATCTGCGAAAATCTGCGTTTATCTGCGGCTAAGTCGTATTCCTCTGTGTCCTCTGTGGTGATAAATCCTTACGCCACTTCCCGTGACACTTCGCTCATCAGCGCGAGGATGTTCCCTTCTGAATCTTTAAAATCCGCCAGCCACAAATCATAGGTGGGCATCTGCGCGACGAGATGCGGCGCGAGGATGAATTCAACCCCGGCGGCTTTGAAGGTTTCGTAAACTCTCTCAATCCCCTCGACTTTGTAATAGATGATCGAAGCGATGTGATCGATCTCCGGCCGGTCGGCCCGGCCCAGCATAATGCGGATTCCGCCGCAATCGAAAAACGCCATGCCTGGCGGCGCGCTGAAAAGAAATGTCATCCCCAGCACTTCGCGATAAAACGCAGTCGCGCGATCGAGGTCTTTGACGTTCACGAAGATTTGGCCGATTTGATTGAGTGTCGGGCCAATCGGAATTGGAGCGGTCATGTTTAATTCTCCCCAGGACAGCACACAGCGGCGATCACCCACCCGCTATCGCGACGCGTCGGGATTCTGACTCGATGCGCTTTCGTATAACACGCCGGGTGACGTATTATCAACGCTCTTTTTCGAGGGTCTGATGAAACAGTTCTTCCGCGCCGGCGTTTTAATCGTCTCGATGCTGTTGGTGTCGGGTTACACCGAATGCTACAAGCCGGTGAACAAGACGCAGTTGCCTGCCCACATCAAAACCGTGGCCGTGCCCGCATTTCAGTTAGGGCCCGAAGGTTTGCGCTTCAAGATCGAACAAAGATTTACGCAGGCGGTGATGACCGAGTTGATTCACCGCGGACATGGTTTGCGGGTGCAAAGCGAACGCGAAGGCGCCGATGCGGTTATTGAAGGCATCATCAAGGGCTTCAATTTTTCCGGAGTGCTGCTCGACGACAAAGGCCGCGCGCGGATTTTCGAAGTAACGATTACGGCCGCCGTGACCGTGCGTGACCAGCACGAGAACCGCGTGCTCTATGACAATCAGAACTTCGTGTTTCGCGGCGAGTACGAATTCGCCAACGACCCGCGCAATTTCTTCAACGAAGAAGATCCGGCGGTGATGCGCATGGCCCGCAGCTTTGCTGAGTCGATCGTATCGACGCTGGTAAATGGATTTGGCGTGAAGGAATAGTGTTATTGCCGATTTTTGATTGCCGATTGCCGATTGAAATCAGCTAGTGGAAATCAGCTTACCTTCGGCAGTTCAATCATCAATCGGAAATTGGCAATTGGCAATATTGATACTCTAATCCTCTCCCAAGGGCGAGGGAACAAGACATGCCCGTTCGCACACGCAAAGATCTCCTGCAATCCCTCAAAAAAGGTCAGGTCGAGCCGATCTATTTTCTCTACGGCGCCGAAGACTTTTTGCGCGATGAAGCCGCTGATGCAATCGCAGATGCCGCGCTCACGGGAACGCTGCTGCGCGAATTCAACGATTCAACTTTTAGTATGCGGACCGGCGACGCGCGCGACGCGATCGCCGCTGCCGAACAGCTGCCGATGATGTCGCAGCGACGCGTGGTACGCCTGAGGGACCTGGGGAAGCTCAATGAGACTGCCGAAGAAATCCTGCTCGCGTATTTGAAACGGCCGGTGGAAACAACCGTGGTCATCTTCAATTCCAATGACATCGACAAACGCAAGAAGCTGGCGAAAAACTTAATGAGCTGCGCGGCTTTTGAATTTGCGCCCCTTAACAACACCGAGCTCGCGAATTGGGCTAAATCCTATCTGCACGAATTGAAAGCCGAGGCGTCGCAGCCCGTCTTGAGCCGCATCGTTGAACTGGTCGGCCCGAACGTGCGCATGCTCACGAATGAACTCAACAAGTTGGCAGCGGCGGCCTTGCCAGCGGGCTTGATTACGACCGATCTGGTCGAAGAACTCGTGGGCCGTTCGCGTGAATTGATGAATTGGGAATTGACGGATCAGATGCTAACGCGAGATCGCGCCGGCGCTTTGCGCACGTTGAAACATTTGCTGGACGACGGTGCACAACCGGTGATGTTGATCGGATTGATCGCGAGCACCTACCGGCGTATGGCGCTGGCGCACGCGCTACTTTCCCAAGGCGCGCCGCCGAAAGAAATATTTCGCCAGGTTCCCATGCCGCCGTTCCGGCAGAGCAGCTATTTGCAGATGTTGAATCGGGCCGATGAGCGCCGGCTGGCGCGAGCGATGGTCAGAATTGCCGCAGCCGACGTCGGCATCAAAACTTCCCAGGCGACTCCGCGCATGCAAGTCGAGCTGTTGGTGAGTGAGTTGATGAACTGACTCGCTTCGCTCTCACACGAAACGATTTTCTTGCAGCCACGCGCGGCCTCATGCTGGTGTCAATAATTGAAACGAGGCAAACCCGCGCAATTGCTGACCTCCGACGGTCGTCTCGACTTCCAGAAACTGGTTCGGGCCTATCCCTTGATTGGTTAACGCGCGGACTTCCTGCCCGTTATGAAGCTCAGCTTTAACATTCGATGCTGGACCTGAATCCACGCACGGCTCGCCGCGCAGATTTAGCTTCGTAGACTTCACCTTAAAGCGCGGCCCATTCGCATCAACCGCAAACGGCAAAGTCGTGACCGGGTCGTTCAACGGAACAGTGTGCGCCTTCTGCAAGAAACTAAAAATCTCTTCGCCATAGAATTTCCCGTCATCAGACTGGTGTCCTTGCTTTAGACCGTGGCTGGCTATGAAGTCGCCGGTGTTGTAGCAGATGGCCACGTGACACAATTCCAGATCCGTGAGCGTCGGCTTGTTCTGAAGCCCGAGCTGCTTCCTGGCCGCATGCAACTCGCCGAGTGCCTTTCCCAGAGAATTATCAAACTTCTCATATCGCTTTTGTAGAAAGTAGTCGGGATCGGCCTCGTCTCCGACAAAGAACTGCAAATCGTATTGGAATATTCCATAACCATGGCAGAACTTGTCAGGGTGGGTTAACGCCACGTGGCGGTAACTGAGAACAAACTCCGACATGTCCATCAATGCCTTCCGCGCAATGTCGAACATTGCTTGTCCATTCGTCACCGAAATCAGGTCGGCCTTCTTATGCGGAAAGGCGTCGCGGTCAGGCGCATCCAACGTATCACCTACGCATAACTGGAGGATGCGATCAAGGCTGAGTCCCTTTTTCCTCAAGATCGGCCACACCTCTCCAGTCTCCTGACAGGCCAGGGCTGTCATGAAATCCAGCGTGAACGGCGTGCCTTGGATGGCTGGTTCAATTTTGTCGTGAAAGGTTTGCTTAAACCACCGCATGTCGCATTTGTCCGGCATGTTGTCCTCCTCGGGTGAGAGTCCTGCTGTGTTTGTTGATAATCGCGAGTTAAAACGAGGTCCCGCGAGATAAGTAAACAGTTGTGCTGGTTTTGCGGCCGAGAAGATATCAGCAGTCCGCGAGCAAAGCCAGTGATTTTGTGAAAGTCTTCTACCGGTGCTGGTTCTTTACTTTGCGTCGGGCGGCGCCGCCTTGTCGTTTCCGTTAAGGAAACGATCGAACCAATACAACTGCCAATTCAAACTCTCGACCAGATGCTTCGGTTCGCCGGTGCGCGTCAGGTTATGGTTCTCGCGGGGAAACATCACGATCTCTGTCGTCACGCCGAAATGTTTCAGCGCCCGAAACCACTGCTCGCCCTGCTCGATCGGTACGCGAAAGTCGTTATCCGAGTGCAGGATCAGTGTCGGCGTCTTCACGTTCCTCGCATACTTCAAAGGCGAGCGGTCCCAGTAAAGATCGTATTTCTGAAAAATATCGCCGCCAAAATCCGGACTGTGCCCGTAAGCGCCATCGCGCGTGCCGTCATCGGAAATAAAGTTCGAGAGGCTGCGCAAAGTTACCGCTGCCTTGAATCGATCCGTGTGGCCAACGATCCAATTCGTCATGTAACCGCCGTAACTGCCGCCGGTGACGCCCAGGCGTTCCTGATCGATCCACGGATAACGCTTCACCGCGGCCTCAAGACCGTTCATGATGTCGAGGTAGTCCTTGCCGCCCCACTCATTGACGATGCCGCGTTCGAATTTCTGGCCATACCCGGTCGAGCCGCGCGGATTCGTGAACAGCACCGCATAACCTTTCGCCGCGTACACCTGAAATTCGTGATACCAATCGACGCCGTACTGCCCGGCTGGTCCGCCGTGAATGCTCAGTACGAGCGGATACTTCTTGCCGGGCTTCCAATTGATTGGTTTGACGAAAAAGCCATCAACGTCCCAGTCGTCCGCGCTTTTGTAGGTGAAGCGTTCCACGTCTGCGAATTCGATCTGCTTCCACAGCGCCTCGTTCAGGTTCGTCAACTTGCGTTCGTTCTTCGCGTCAAGATCTGCAACGTAAAGGTCGTCGAGGTGTTTGAAATCGTTCGCGAGATAAACCATGTGCCGCCCGCGAAAATCAAAATCCACGCTGCGCACAGCGCGCGGGCCTGAGGTGACTTGCGCGACTGTCCTGGTAGGGACGTCGACGCGGAACAGATGATTCTCGCCTTTGACTCCGGTTTCGAAGTAAATCGATCTGCCGTCGGCTGACCATTCCAGTTGTCCCGGAATCAGATCGAGATTGTTCGCGGCAAGTACGGAAGCGACGCCACCCGTTGCCGGCGCCAGCCAAATCTTCGGATGATCGCGATCGTGAATCTCGCCGGTGAAGGCAATCGATTTTCCGTCCGGCGACCAGCGCGGCTGGCTGTCGGCTTCGTCGTGATCTGAAATCTTCGTGAGTTTACCGGCGCCGTCTGCGTTGATGACCCAAACGTCGCTGTTGCGATTGTCTTCGTACTCTTTGCCGGTACGATTCGAAACAAACGCGATCCGTTTTCCATCCGGCGACCATTGCGGATCGCCGTCATTCCACTCGTCGCCGTCGGTGATCTGTTTCGCCGAGCCGTTGGTGACGTCCACCACCCAAATGTGTGTTCGTCGATCATCGAACCAGCCGGTATCGTTAAATTTGTAGGAAGTGTCTTTGTAATGCCGCACATCGCTCCGATCCCGGCTTTCCGGACGCCGGTCGCTCGGCCCAATGCGGCTCAGAACTACGAGGCGAGTTCCATCCGGCGACCAACGAAACGAACCGACGCCATTCTTCAAGTTGGTGATTCGCTTTGCTTCGCCACCATTCATTGAGAGCAACCACACCTGTGTGCGCGGCTGATCTGCGGCAGCTGCGCCCGCAGCTGCGGCGGGTGGCGCACCGGCGCCAGGCGTCGGAGAGGTTGCTGGTGCCGGACTGCCTGAATCACCGCCGGGCCTGGTCGAAAGAAACGCGAGCGACCTTCCATCAGGACTCCACCGTGGCGAGTTCGAAGTTTGCGGCGCGGTGGTGAACTGCCAGGGCGCGCGGCTGCCATCGGTTGCCGTCATCCAGATCGACGAGTTCCGACGATTCTGTGCGCGATCGATTTTCGTGACGACATACGCGACCAGTTTTCCATCGGGCGAGATATTGGGATCGCTGATGAACTCAAACGCGAAATAGTCTTCGGGCGTGATGCCACGCGGCGATTGGGCCCGGGCGATTGCTGCATTCAGCGCGCAGGAAACCAGCAGGCAACAAAGTAAGGCGACGCTTTTGAATCTGAACATGAGTTATCTCCAGAAGGATTCGAAACGGCTGCTTGAGCGGGCCACATAATACATTAAGCTTGCTCGGTGGATCAGTTGGAGAGTGATAACCTACGCTCGCCCAGAGCACACAAGAAGGAGCCTGCCATGAGAATTCTCTGGTCAATCGGATTTGTCCTTTGCGCAACGTGCCTAACACTCGCGCAAACCAACCAGCCGCAACGCAACTATCCCGAGCCAGTCGAAGGCGATTATGTGATTCAGAATTTTCATTTTCGGAGCGGCGAGACCCTTCCGGAATTGAAGATGCACTACCGCACGATCGGCACGTTGAAGACGAACGGCGCCGGCGTGGCAACGAACGCCGTGCTCGCCGGTCATGGCACCGGAGGTAATGGCGGCAGCCTGCTCAATCCGGCTTTTGCCAATGTCCTATTTGGACCGGGACAACTGCTCGACGCGACGAAATACTTCATCATCCTGCCTGACGGCATCGGCCACGGAAAATCAAGCAAGCCCAGTGATGGTTTGCACATGAAGTTTCCCAAGTACACCTACGACGACATGGTCGAGGCGCTGCATGAAGTGCTGACGAAAAAACTCGGGGTGAATCATCTACGGCTCGTGATGGGCACGTCGATGGGCGGCATGCAGACGTGGGTTTGGGGCGAGATGTATCCCGATTTTATGGACGCGCTGATGCCGCTGGCCAGTAATCCGGTCGAGCTTGCCGGCCGTAATCGCGTCTGGCGCTTCATGGCCATTGATGCGATTAAGAATGATGCTGATTGGATGGGAGGCGAATACAAAACCCAGCCGATTCGTGGGCTTACCACGGCTGAGGACCTCCTGTTATTGGCAGGCAGCGCGCCATTGAACTGGCAAGCAGTCGCGCCTACACGCGCCGCCGCCGAAAAGTTTTATCTAGATCGATTTAAGCCGGCGCTCGCCCGGCTTGATGCGAACGATCTGATTTATCAGCTCGAAGCCTCGCGCGAGTACAACCCTGCGCCGAAACTCGAAACGATCAAGGCGCCGCTGATTGCCGTGAATTCCGCCGACGATTTCATCAATCCGCCTGAATTGGGAATTATCGAACGCGAAATCAAGCGCGTGAAGCACGGCAAGTTTGTGATGATTCCGATCAGCGACGAGACACGCGGCCACGGCACGCACACGATTGCGAAGCTCTGGCAGCAATACTTGAAAGAGTTGCTGGATGAATCAGCGCCGGGACATTAGCGGGAGCTTAGTGTCAACAGAGTTACAGAACCGCGAGCGGTAGCGAGCGGGATAAGGATTCAACGTTAGGCGCTAATGATCTACCGAACTCTCGAAGGTTGCGTTCTTAACCCGCTCACTACCGTTCGCGGTTCTGTATCGCTCCCCCGCTTCGCCGACCATGAAGCCAGCGCCATATTGCGCAAACCCTACAATTCATCAAACATCAACTCATCGACATAGCACCAGCCCCAGTCTTCGCCGGGCTGAAATGATTTAATGATCGGGTGCTTGGTCGCGTGGAAATGTTTTGTCGCGTGCTTGTTCTTTGAAGAGTCGCAACAGCCTACGTGACCGCACGTCATGCACAGTCGGAGGTGCACCCACGTGTCGCCAATCTTCAAACAATCTTCGCAGCCGTCAGCGCTCGGCGCGACGTCCTGAATTTGATCGAGATGTGTGCATTGATCGGACATTATTTTTTGCCTTTAGCTTACTGGCTACCACCGTCGGAAACGATACCCTCCGTCACAGCCGGGCTAGAGTCCATGCGCAGATAATCGTCAGTTTTATCGAGCCAATCCTGACGCGGCGGACTGAAGATGTCTACGTCGAGCGTGTCTGCCAATGCTTCCGCTTTGTGCAGCACGCCTGAAGGAATATGCAGGACTTCGCCGGCCATCACATCGAGCGTCTGCGATTCATCCGCCCCAATCCAAAATCTCAGCCCGCCTTCGAGGATGTAAGTGATCTGTTCGTTCTCGTGTGAATGGCGCGGCACGACGCAACCCTTCTTGATGTAAACGTGGGCCAGCATCATGCGGTCACCGGTAACCAATCGACGAGAGAGTCCGTCCGACACGACCTCTTTCGGCATGTCGTTCCAGCGGAAATGAGTCACAGTTCGTTCTGCCATTTGTTCACCAACGATTCCGGAATTTTCGGGATAGTACCGTAAGTCACGCGTGAAGAGCTATGTGAGCGACTGGAGAGTAGTGTCTCAACTTGTCTTTGCGGAACTTTGCGGCTTTGCGACTTAGCGTGAAACTAGCGGATTAATAAGTGTGGGTTCACGCAAAGGCGCCAAGTCGCAAAGATACGCAAAGTCAGATTGTGAGTTTGGCGTTTTGCGGCAGTCGTAGCTCGAACACCGTGCCGCCGCCGCTTCGTTTTTGCCACGATGCATCAGCGCCAATCATGCTAGCGCGTCCGCGAATGTTCGCGACACCGCGACCTGAGTTCTTGCGCGCGCCGCTTTCATCGAAACCACGGCCATCGTCTTCGATGCGCAGCGCGAATGCCTCAGTCCCAGAAACACCCGCGCTCATCTGCACGCGCTTTGCGCCGGCGTGCCGGCAGACATTACTCAAGGCTTCCTGGGCGATGCGATAAATTTGAATCTGCGTGCTCGCCGGCAGGTGCAGCTTCTCGTCCAAAGCATCGTCACAAGAGAACTTGTATTCGAACTTACATTCGGGCGCGGCGTGTTCAAGGGCATGCGCGAGCGCAAATTGCAGTGCCGCCGACAAGCCCACATTTTCCAGCGCCGAGGGACTCAGGTCTTCGCAGATACGCCGCACTTCCTGGGAAATCGATTCGATTTCCGAGCGCAAGGCTGTGGGAGCCGATGGCGCGCGATTCAATCTCTCGTTAGCCGGAAGCTGATCGACCAGCAACGCCAGGTGCCGCAAGTCCGCCAGCGTCTGATCGTGCAGGTCGCGGGCAATTCGACGTCGTTCGGCTTCAGTCTCGTTCGCCAATCGCAGGCGCGCTTCGGCTAAGTCGCGATTCGTCACAGCGAGTTCCGCGCTGGTGCGATGGATGCGGCGGTTTTGGACGTAACCCCAGGCCAGCGCAATCAGCGCCAGCAACAACAGCACGCCGAGCGCGGTCGAGGTCCACGGAAACGGCGCGCGCGCCACGGTGAATTCAAACGACAAGGGATTTGCCGGCGTCAGATCTTTTGTGAAGGCGCGGGCCACGACCTTGTATCTCCCCGGTCCCAACTGCTCCATCGGGAATTGCGAGTCGTGCGAAAGCTTCTGCCGAATAATTTTTCCGGCGCTGTCGTAAAGCGCAAATGCATACTGAAACTGTTCGGGGAAAGTGCGACTGCTAATCGCCGTCACGTCCACCAGCAGACTGTTCTGCGGATAATCCAGTTGCAGTCCGGCTGTCAGCTCGGTCTGCTGATGGATGCGCCGGCTGATGATGCGCGCGGGCAACACCGTCGGTTTCGTCAGCCCGGACTCGTAACGAATGATGCCGCGGTTGGTAGCCGCGACCACTCCTTCACTACCATCGGATTGACGCGTGGCGATAACCGCAAATACACGTTGCGAGGGCAAGCCTTGCTCGATGTCGAGGCGCGAAACGATCGCGCCGAACTGATCGTCAAGCACGACGCGTAAGAGACCGCTGCCGACTGTCGCGCACCAAATCGATCCCGCGCGCGAATGATCAGCACTGAGGTACAACGAGCGCGCATTTACCCCGGGTGCGATCTCGCGGAGTTGTCCATCTTTGAAAAAGTAAAGCCCGCGTGCGCCGGCGATCCACAAACCGCCGCTGTCGGCTAAGAAAGACCAGACTGCATCGCCTTTCAATTTGTCGAGGCTCGCCTCAGTCGTCGTTTGCTTTCCATCCCAGAAAAAGACTCCGCCGCCGGCAGTGCCGACAACCAATCGGCCATTTGCGTCGCCGTCAACCGCGGTGACTTCGCGCATTTGATTTTCGGCAGATGTTTCCGGCCACACCAAAGTGCGTTGTGAACCTTGCAGCTTCTCGACACCATAGCCGTAAGTCGCGATGTAGGTGGCGCCATTGACGTTCGCAATCGCGCGCACGCTGTCGCCCTGTGGGAGGTTGGCACTTGATGACGAGATGCGAGTCAACGCTTGTTCGTTTCCACGGGGAGAAGCGAACAGGCCATTAGAAGTTCCAATCACAACCCGACCAGCACTGTCTTGTGCCAGTGCATAAACAATGCGCCGCGCGATCTCCGGATTACTCGTCCAGGTGCGTCCGCTACCGTCATTGCCGTACAGGCCTGCATTCGTTCCCGCCAACACGTGCCCGTTTGAATTTAGCCAAAGCGCCCGCACGTAATTCGCATTTGCGTCACTCGAAATAGCTTCGGTGCGCACGGCGTGCGGGTCGTAGCGACAGACACCCTTGTCGGTGGCGAACCAAACGACTTGCTCGGGATCGACGAACACGCCGTACACATGATCCGAACGCAACGCACCACCAGTCTCTTCGAACGTGAAATGCTCGACCGCCTTACCGCTTTGCAACAGGAATGCGCCATGACCGTCGGTCGCGACCCAAACGTCTCCACCCGCGCCGCGGGCGATGGCAGTGACCGGACCAGTCGCCGCATTAGACCGCGCAGGTTTCAGCGGATCGCTTTCATTGAAGACAGCGCTCTCGTCTTTGCCGGCGCGAACGCCTGCCCAAAGCGTCCCGTGCTCATCGGTCTCGAGCGCGTTGATGAAAAAGCTGCGCGGCTTGCTGACGATTTCTTTCACTTCGCCGTTCCGAATCTCGATGATGCCGCGACTCTGAGTTCCCGCGTAGAGGACGCCGTTCACCAGCGCGAGGCTGGTGATTTTCAAAGGCCCAGGCTGATCTCTGTCGGCGCTTTCGATAGCCCGATCGGGAATGGCGCGGACTGAATAGGTGGGCGGTGGATGGTGCTCGGCATCCGTGATCGCGAGCGACGACGCACTCTCCTGACTCACGCGAACATCGAAAATCTGTCCGCTCTCGCTCGCCAGGATCGCGTGGTCGCGTTCAGGCGTGATGATGGCGGTGATTACTTTGCCGGCAGTCTCTTTGATGGTTTCGAACTTGTCATTGGACAAGCGCGCCGCGCCGTTCTCAGTTCCAATCCAGAGCGCGCCCGACTGATCGGCTTTCAACGCCAGCACTTTGCCGCCGGGCAAACCTTCGGCCGTCACTGCGCTGGTGCGCCGGCCGTCGAAGCGAGCGAGTCCGCCGTCAGTCGCGAACCACGTCACGCCGAATTCGGTTTGCGCAATCGCATGCGCGCGGTCGGACGGCAAGCCGTGAAATGAAGTGACCGCGCCCCATTGATGCAGATTCGGCGGCGGCGTCGGGGAAGGCGAAGGCGAAGGAGTCGGCGAAGGTGTTGGGCTCGCTTGCGGTTGAGGCTGCGGTTGATTTTGCGAGAAAGCAGAAGGCAGAAGGCGGAAGGCAGTAGGCAGAAGGCAAAAGGCAGAAAGCAGAAGAATAGTGAGCAGTGAGCGGTGGGCAGTGAGCGAAAGTTGAAGCCGTGCCGCGTTAAGGTAGCATTTGCTGCGCAAATTTGGCCGCCTCTCATTCTCACCTGGCTTCTATGAAGTCGGGTCGTGTCAAGAGAGTTGTCGAGTGATTGGTTCCAGCTTCTATCCGAGCTGCCACGATCTTTGGCTTTAGCTATTTCGTGGGCTCATTCAACAAGTACGACGACGCCCATTCTTCAGCCCGAGCTCTGAAGC
>DATNEI010000027.1:0-3391 GCA_035606795.1 Pyrinomonadaceae bacterium | reverse complement strand
AATCCCAATTCAACACCGGTGTGCCTGCAGGGTTCCGCAACCCTTTCAGGGTTGCCCTGCCGTGTTGGCTCATTACCCAGGGTAGCCGCGCTAGCGCGCGTCAACCCTGGGCTGGAGGTGGTGAACGCCTTCGGCGTTCATGTTCGCGACGCTCAGAACTTCCTGATTATTCAAGTACACTGCCCTAATTAGAACCTAATTAAAGTTGGTATTCTAACCGGTGCCAATTAGGCCAGGCGGAGGCTTCCGCACATCAGGCGGCATCAGCGGGGCAGTGTTATACTGCCGCCGAAATCGACTTCGGAGCCAACATGGCGGATACCTCTCGATTCACAATCATTTGTCCCTGCTGCGAAGCGACGCTCAACATTGACGCCAACACTGGCGCGTTGCTGTCGCACGAAGAGAAGCAGAAGCCGCTCGCGTCCTTCGAAGGTCTGGCGAAAGATCTCGACAAGCAAAAACAGACACGTGAACAGCTCTTCGCGCAGGAAATGAGTTCCATGAAAGACCGCGAACGTCTGCTGGAAGAAAAGTTCCGCGAAGCCATGAAGCGCGCCGAAAAAGACAAGGACAAGGTTTACAAGAATCCGTTGGACCTGGATTGACATCTGCCCTCGATGCACTCGAACCTTCGCTCTTTCCTCGATCAGCTCCGCCGCGAAAACGATCTCGTCACCATCGAAACTGAGGTCGACCCTTATCTCGAGATCGCAGAGATTCATCGCCGCGTCATTGAACACGGCGGCCCCACACTTTTATTCAATCGAGTGAAGGGAAGCGGCTTTCCCGTCGCTACGAATCTGTTCGGTACCCAAAAGAGAATCGAGTTGGCCTTCGGCCGGCGGCCTGAGCAGTTTGTAAAAGAACTGGTCGCGACGGCTGAGACTTTAATTCCCCCGAAGCCGGCGAAGCTCTGGCAGCACCGCAAGCTGGCTCGTGAGTTTTTTCGCCTGGGCACGCGGGCGACATCGCGTGCGCCCGTGATGTCAGTAGTTGATCGTCCGGCGAGTCTGCAACAGTTGCCGGTCATGACGACCTGGCATGAAGACGGCGGACCATTCATCACGCTGCCGCTGGTTTACACCGAGCATCCAGTTACTAAGCAGCACAACCTCGGCATCTATCGAATGCAGGTTTACGACGCCAGCACCGCGGGCTTGCATTGGCAAATTCAGAAAGGAGGCGGCTTTCACTACAACGCTGCGGAAGAAAGGGGTCAGCCACTCCCGGTGAGTGTCTTTCTCGGTGGGCCGCCTGCGTTGCTGGTCTCGGCAGTCGCGCCATTGCCAGAGAATGTGCCGGAATTAATGCTCGCGTCGCTGCTTCAGGGTGAGAAGCTGCGCGTGTCGCGCCCGCGCGAGTCTGCGCATCCTCTGATTGCCGAAGCTGAGTTCGCTTTAGTCGGCCACGCGCCGCCGCGTGAACGCCATCCCGAAGGTCCTTTTGGCGATCATTACGGCTACTACTCTCTGCAGCACGATTATCCGGTCTTCCATTGCGAGGCAATCTACCATCGTCGCGATGCGATTTATCCGGCTACCGTCGTCGGCAAACCGAAGCAGGAAGATTTTTTTATCGGCGACTATCTGCAATCGTTGCTCGCGCCGCTGTTTCCACTGGCGATGCCGGGCGTACGCGATTTGTGGAGCTACGGCGAAACCGGTTTTCATTCGCTGGCGGCCGCGGTGGTGCGCGAGCGTTACGCGCGCGAAGCGCTGGTGCACGGCTTTCGAATTCTTGGGGAAGGACAACTCGCGCTCACGAAGTTTCTGCTGCTGACGGACGCCCCGATTGACCTTCACGATTTTCCCCGCGTGCTGGAACACATTCTCGGTCGCTTCGCTCCGGACAGTGACTTTTTCATCTTCGCGAATACATCGATGGACACGCTGGATTACACCAGCGGGAAAGTAAATCAGGGAAGCAAAGCCATCCTGATGGGTGTGGGCGAGCCAGTGCGCGATTTGCCGCGCGAGTTCCACGGAGACTTGCCGAATGGCGTTACCCGCGCGGAAGTTTTCTGCGGCGGATGTCTCGTCGTTCAGGGCAGTCCGTACGAGGCCGACAAAGATCAGCCTGCGCGCCTCGCGAATCATCCGAGCTTGGCGGAATGGCCGCTAATCGTCTTGCATGACGACGCTGGTGTCGCGCATTCAACGACCGATTTCCTGTGGGCAACCTGGACTCGATTTGAGCCGGCTGGAGACATTTACCCGGCCGAGACGCGCGTGGTGCGGCATCACTTGTCGTATCGCGCGCCAATTGTGATCGATGCGCGCAAGAAACCGTCGCTGCCTGATGAGCTGATCGTCCGCGAAGATATTAAAGATCTCGTCGATCGTCGTTGGCGTGAATACTTTCCGACGCCGCAGCCGTGGGAGACTTAACCAGAGGGTTCACAAGTTTGCTGCCCGGCATCTGAATTACACTTGATAAGTCTTGCCTTTGTCATCGCCGTCGCTCTGGTGATTGCGTTGCTGATATTCCTGGCGCAGATGCTGCGGCCTGTTCCGGGAGGCGAAGCAAATAGTCGCAGAACGGTTTGGTGGCGAAGGCTGCGGATCTTCATTGTACTTCTACTGCTGGCAGTTGCGCTCTGCGGTATCTGGGCGACATTGATCGAGCCGAATCGCCTGATAGTTCGCCACGAGACTTTGCGGATAGCGACCTGGCCGAAGGAACTCAACGGACTACGAATCGCCGTCATCGGCGACATACACACCGGCGCTCCTTTCATCGATGACAGGAAGTTGGGGCGAGTAGTTGAGTTAATCAATCAGGAAAATCCAGATCTTATCGTGCTGCTCGGTGATTACATGTCGCCGAATAGTTGGCACAGTCATCTGGTCGCACCCGGAGTCACGGCCGGCATCTTGAAGGATCTTCGAGCACCCCTTGGAACTTACGCGGTCTTAGGTAACCACGATTGGTGGTACGGCGGTGAAAAGGTGCGCGCGGCGCTCGAAGCAAACGGAATCCATGTCCTGGAAGAGGAAGTTGCGGAAGTCCGCTTCAGGAACAGTTCATTTTGGCTGCTTGGTTTTGCGGATCTCTGGACGCGCCCGCAGCACATTCAGGAGACCCTTATGAAGACACCCGATGCCGCAAGAACGATTGCGCTTTCACATAACCCCGACATGTTTATTCACACGCAGGCGACGATGCCGTTGATGCTTGCGGCGCACACTCATGGAGGACAGGTGAAGTTGCCAATCCTGGGCGCGCCGATTGTCCCTTCGTACTTCGGCCCACGATACACCGCTGGTGACATCATTGAGCAAGGCCATCACTTGTTCATCACCACCGGAATAGGCACCAGCATCCTGCCAGTTCGTTTTCGTGTCCCGCCGGAAATCGTGATTCTCACGATTCAACCCTAATCGCTCTG
>DATNEI010000019.1:0-15756 GCA_035606795.1 Pyrinomonadaceae bacterium | reverse complement strand
AAGAGCTAAGAGCTAAGAGCTAAGAGCTAAGAGCTAAGAGCTAAGAGCTAAGAGCTAAGAGCTAAGAGCTAAGAGCTAAGAGCTAAGAGCTAAGAGCTAAGAGCAAAGGGCTAGCTCATCACCATTCATAAACTCTTCCGGCTTCCATCACGTTTAATCCCTTAATTCCCAGCGCGTGGATCTCGCTGACAAGTGTAGCTCGATAGGCAGGTTTCAAATGCACCGCCAGAATATCGATGCCGTTATGGCTGAGCTTTGTGAGCTCCGCGGCCATACTTTGCGGAGTGAGGTGTTTGGATGCCTTTGCTAACTCATCCATAGAATTGGGAAATGAAGCTTCGATGAATAACGCGTCGAGCTTCGGCGTGTTATTAATCAAGGTCCAAAACTCATTTGTCGCCGCGGTATCTGAGCTAAACGCCACGGTTGACTTTCCGTCAGTTACTACAAGTCCCACCGTCGGAACGATATGGTTCACTGCGACGGCCGTCGCGCGCAGGTGCGCAATCGAGAATTCTTCACCGACATTGAAAGGCACATACTCCATCACGGGACCATGCTGGTTTCTGAGCTCGGCAAATCTTGGATAGACATTGTCGTTAAAAACGTCGCGCTCGAGCAGATCGACTACTTCCTGAGTCGCGTGAATGCGAATGGGTTCGGTCAACTCGCCAAACAGATCGTCAACGAAGATCGGCAAGCTCGCGATGTGATCCATGTGGGGGTGGGTAACGATTATGTCGCGGACCGTGCAGCGTTGCGCCTCGGATAAAGCCAAGCCAATGCTCCCGGCATCGACTGAGACCTTTTCATCAATCAGAAAACAAGTCAGGCGCTGCGCCGGTGTTGCCCGACCGGCGGCATCGAACGAGCTGGGTAGAAGTTGAATCTTCAACGGGTATGTTTAGCGGGCGACTCTGAGCACAGTGCGCGGCAAGTATAAGACAGGAATTGCCGCTCGCGCGAAGTTTTTCGCACCGCGGGTCCTATCGAAAGCCTCGTTGCCGCTGCGCAATTTGTTGCCGCAGCTGCTGCAAAGTTGCACGATAATCAACTTCGCGCTCCTGGGCGGCCTTTGGATCGCGGCCGATGCCACGAGCTACGCGACTACGATGAAAAGCGAGTTCGCTCGCCATTTGATTGCAGCGCATTCGCAAACGCCAACCACCGAAACCTTGTGACCAAAGAGCATCCCACGACAGGCCCATGCGGCCACGAATTGTACAGAGTTTTTCGTATTCATGTCGGTCGAAGAACCCTGTTTGATAATCAGGATAAAGAAATTCCTGAACGATGCGGCCTTCCCGACGTAACGAGAAGTGAATCACCATGAGAATGATGATGAATGCCGGTCCCATGATCATAAAGTAAGCAACGAAGAATCCCAGACCCTGCCCGAAGGCCGCCGATCCATTCCAGGTGGCGTGCATTAAGATCGCCAGCCCGAAACCAAATATCGGCATTGCGAATTTGATAAAGCTGTTTCGGGTTTGTCGTGACCAACCCAGCCCGATGCCAGTCATGCTGGTAAACAGAGGATGCGAGAACGGCGCCGCCATTCCGCGCAGGATGAAAACTACGGTCAGCGCGTCGGGCCCTTTTTGCATGGCCCGACCGTAATAAAGAATGTTCTCTGTCATGGCAAAGCCGAGGCCGACCATGCCCGCATAAACGATGCCATCGACAATTCCGTCGAACTCGTCCTTCTTCCAGAAAAAGAAGATGAAAAGGATGGAAGCCTTGGCTGACTCTTCTACGATCGGGGCGGATATGACGGCACCCACGTTCGCGGCGAGCTCGTCGCTGCGGGTAGCAATCGTCGTGATGATTTCGACGCTGGTGTTGAGAAGGAGGGCGATAAAGACGGCTATTAGAGCGCCCCAGAAAAAAGTGGTCGCCAACATCCAGAGTGGCTCCGATTCGTAACGATCAATCCAAAGCAACAACATTACGTAGATCGGCACCGGCAGAATTGCGCAGACCATACCGATGATTAGCTCGACCAAGCCAGTTTCAGCGCCAATGAAGAGCAGAACGATGAGCCCCAGCAGCACCGCGAAGAGAATCGCTATTATGACCGCAAGGATTTTGATCGCACTCAGGCGCGGACGTGGCGCAAGAGCGGGGACCGGCGAGTAATTGGTGACGGGCTGGTTGAACGCGTCCATCTTAGTGTGTGATCGTTTTAACGCACGGAGGCGCAGTATATCCGGAATTGGAAATGCCAGCCACCGTCATCCGTAAAGGGCCACTGGATACGATCGATTCTCATCCCTGTGTCTCAAATCGCTCCGGGTCCCCTCAGACTTTTGGCCTGCCGCAAACTTAGCGATAGGGTGTAAGCAGAGCGGTGTCAACACTTGGCGAACTCATGCAATAGTGGTTGCAAAGCAGGAGAGAGCGGTCTATCCTACGCCACTCTGCTGCACCTCCGAAGGGTCAGCCCTCAGGTTGCACCCTGAGCTTCCAGTAAGGGTTCCAAGCATCGGAGACACACTTAGCTTACGCCGCCAGGAGAAAGCTCTGGCGACGAACGATCTCGGGTTTGTTAACTGCTGCTTTTACCGCAGCATGTCCAGCGTTAGCGCCGCGAGTGAAAGAAGGTCGACGCCCGCTGGTGGTGTTTGAATTTCACCCGGCGCTGTATCATCGGAACTCAGTGCCGACGCGCACGGTGGGGTTTGCGTTTCGCCGGGCGCGCACGGTGGGGTTTGAGTCTCGCCCGCGAGAGCTGTTCCAGTGATCAAAAGGGCTAAGATGATCGACGCGAGAAGGGTCTTAATGGTTTTCATGTTTTCTCCTTTGAAAGTCTCAGTTTCATTTTTCCGAAAAACAAAGCGGCCAATTCTATTCGAATCGCAGCCAAGAGGCACACTTATTATCAAGGCGACAGAAAGGCAAGCCTCGCATGAACTTACAGTCTCAACTCAAAACCACAACAATTGATAGCCACGCCCCCGTTGCTGAGAGAGCCGAATACGCCTCTCAAATGGCAAAAGAACTCGAGAAGGCAGGTGAATATCAGGCTGCCATCGAGGCGCTCTCCGAGTTTTGGGACGGTGCGTCGGATTCAATTCAGCTCAAAGGACTGGACGACAGGACCAGCGCGCAATTGCTGGTGCGGGCGGGATGCCTGGCGGGTTGGCAGGGTAGCGCCGACCCAAGTCCGGGTAGCCAGGAACGAGCAAAGAATCTGATTACGCGCGGTATCGCGCTATATGAAGGACTGCATGATACCCCCAGTGTTGCCGAAGCGCGCGCTGACCTGGCTGTTTGTTATTGGCGCGAAGGGGGTTTTGACGAGGCTAGGATCACGCTGTCAGAAGCGCTGAGCTTGGTTAGTGCGGACGACATTGACCTCCGAGCTTCGATTTTAGTGCGGGCCGGCATTGTCGAAGTGGATTCTCGCCGACTGAGCGAAGCGATTCGAATCTACAACGAGGCAGCGGTGCTGGTTGAAAAGAGCAGCGACCACAACCTTCACGGCACCTTTCACAACAGTTTTGGCCTTGCTCTCAGGCGCATGGCCGACATCGATAACCTGGAAGCCTATGTCGATCGGGCGTTGGTGGAATACGCAGCCGCGAGTTTTCACTTCGAACAAGCAGGCAATACACGGTATCTGGCGCGCGTAGAAAACAACCTCGGCTTTCTGTTTCACACTATTGGTCGTTATGACGACGCGCACACCCACTTGGATCGCGCGCGCCAACTCTTCCTTGAACTTCGAGACACAGGCACTGTGGCGCAGGTCGACGAAACACGGGCGCGAACATTTCTCGCGCAAGGCCGCTATCTGGATGCGGAGCGTTTAATCCGGTCGGCGGTGAGAGTGCTGGAGCGAGGCGATGAGCAGGCGATTCTTGCGGAAGCTTTGACGACGTATGGAATCGTGAAAGCAAAACTAGGAAAATTCGTCCGGGCGCGCCAACTTCTGGATCGAGCCATCGAGGTCGCGGAAACATGCGGTGACCCCGAGGGTTCCGGGCGCGCAAAGCTGAGCATCATTGAAGAGCTAATTGCGCAGACTTCGCCAGACGAACTTGGGGATACTTACGAAGCCGCGGCCGACCTGTTGAAGCGTTCTCAGGATCCGTCAACCACCATCCGCCTGATCAAGTGTGCATTGATTGTCATTGAGGCGCTGCGCACTTCAACGCAAGAGGCCGAACCAGCGCTCTCAGAGAGTTGGGACAACTTCTCTGTGAAAAAACAGGTGCGCGCTTTCGAGAAGTCATTGATTGAGCGGGCGCTGCGTGATTCGGGTGGCGCGGTGACCAAGGCCGCCCACTTACTCGGATTCAAGCATCATCAGAGCCTGATTTCGCTAATTAATAGCCGGCATCGCGATCTCCTTGGCCAGAGATCGGCCGTGCGGCCCCGACGCAGTCATCTGTTCTCGAAATCACGGAAGGTTAAGCGCAAGGCTGCTGCTGTGATTCGGCAGCCGAGTTCTCAAATTCGCATTCTGCACGTCGAAGATCAAAAACCCGTCGCCGATCAAGTGAGTGGTTTGCTGACCGCGGAAAACTGGAAAGTCGAATGGTGTACGGATGTGGATACTGCGCTGCGGATGCTGACCGGTGATGAGCATTACGACGTGCTGCTAATTGGCAACACCGTGAACGGATTGAGCGCATTTGAACTGGCTGAGCGCGCGCGCAAGATTACTCATCGCCGTCGGACACCAATCATCATGATGTCCGCCGGCGACTTTGAGAAGTATGCATGGCGCGCGGGGATGGACGCATTTCTCAAGCAGCCGGAACAAGTTAATGAGCTAACGAATACAGTTAATCGGCTATTACGCGAAGGCTCGAAGAGCCGTTAGTTCAGCGGGCGCAGGTCAGCGCGCGGCCACCGTCTATTGAATAGGTCGCGCCCGTTATCCACGACGCTTTCTCAGAAGCGAGGAACAACACCAGATCGGCGATTTCTGATGGCGCTCCCACGCGACCCAGCGGATGCGTCGTGCGGGAATGTTCAAGGAATTTCGCATACGCTTCATCGTTCATGCCGCCGCGTTTGTGAATTTCCGTCACCACCACGCCCGGATTAACCGCATTAACTCGCACGCCTTTCGCCGCCAACTCCAGAGCTGCACAGCGCGTTAATTGATCGAGTCCTGCTTTGGAAACGCAGTACGCCAGGACGCCGGGAAACGAACGCAAGCCGGTCACGCTGGAAATATTTACGACGTTTCCTTTTGTGTGGATGAGATGCGGGGCGCACAGCTGCATCAGCTGAAAAGGAGCGCGAAGATTGACGTTCATCATCGCGTCCCAGGCCGCTGAGCTCGTGTCCTCTATTGTGCCACTGGAAATGTGGCCGGCTGCGTTCACCAGCACATCAAGCCGTCCGAAAGCATTGATCGCCTCGTCAAGAGCGCGCGCCATCTCTGTGCTGTCAGTCACATCAGCAGTAATTCTCAAGACCGAGGCATTCGACCCGTAGAGATCGTCCAGCGCAACGCGATTGCGGCCAATCGCCGCGACGTTCGCCTGACTGTCCGTAAATGCACGTGCGATTGCCTGGCCAATGCCTGAAGTCGCTCCCGTAACCAACACGGATTTCCCACCAAAGTTGTTGTCCATTAAGAGTCCTCCCGCAGCACGCGCACCGACAACCCTTTTCGAGTGCTCCGCAATTATTAGACAGCCGCTTATGTTTACTACAACGACGGTCTGATTTGCCATGGCGCGCCGACCACGGTCATTGTCCAAAGATTCCCATTTTGGACTAGTTAGGCGTCTTTTCTCTTGTTATTATCTGCCACGATGGAACGCGCCCCAGGCAAAGGCAATCTGGCGGTGAATGCCCGCGTCTCCCGACCGCGGATTGCACGCCGTCGTGTTCCTTCGACCTCGGCTTACATGGTCGCTGCCGCCGCTACTTCGGCCGCACTGTTTTTTGTTCTGTGGTGGATGCTACAGGGTGAAGAGAATCCTTGGGTGCCTGCGGGGCTAGCGGCGAGTGTGGTAATGCTTGTCGCGGCGTCGGCCCGCGAGGTGGTTATGCGACGAGCCTTGACGCGCTATCTGCTTGAGGATGAGCCGCGCCCAGCCAGGCACGAGCGCCCGCATTCTTCAGAGTATCGCAGCCAGCCTCCCGCACCTTCGCAAAGTGAAATCCTTCGCGGCCTGGAAAGACAGTCAGCGGAGGCCGATGCGGGTAAGTCGCTTCCGGAAATGCACCTGAAATTGTTTGAGATGTGCGGTGATTTCCTCCAGGTAGCAGAAAAATCTTTGGCGCTGCCCAATATCTCACCAGAGCGGCGACTGACCGTGCGGGCGCGCCAGGATCGTGTGCGGGGGTTGCAGAAACATCATATGCTGGCATGGGCGCGTAACTCAGCTCAATCGTTGACGCACGAGGCTCAACAGCGGGCGCGGCTGCATGAAAAAATCGAAGCTGCGAATCGGGCGCTGGAGTGTATCGACACCGCCCTGGCCACGTATCCTGAGGAAGAAGACCTCCATCGGTCAGCCGCGGCGGTGCGCGAGTTCATGACGACCAGTCGGGTTGCGCACTGGGTTGAACTCGCTCAACGCGCGAGTTTTAAGGGGCGTTACGGACGCGCGATCGATTGTTACCGTGACGCGCTTTTTTATTTGACCCGGGCCGAGGGCGATCATCAATTAGCGGGGGAGCAAATCACGAGGGAAATTGAGCTGTTGCGCGCACGCATGGCGACTCATCCAGCCGTCGATACCGAATCAGGGCGAGCGAGGCGTCGCCGGGAAAACTAATCTTGCGAAGCATCACGAGCAAATGTCCCAAGTGCGGCAGCAACAGAATTCGCCGCGGTTACGAACCGACACCGTGGTTTTTGAGATTGGTTGGCATACGTCGCCTTTTATGCGATCATTGCAACTGGTTATTCACCGGATTCGGTATTCTATTGTCTCCCCGTAAAACAAAGCGGCGTGCCTGATTGCGAGCTTGTTTGCGCTTTGAAACCGCTTTCCGGCTGGTTCTGTTTTCAGCAAGATCGAGGTGGTTATGAAGAAACTCCTATTGATGTTAAGCGGTATCCTCGCCGCGGCCGGCATTTTCTCCGGTTTCGCACAAAGCCAGTCGCAGGACGTGTCGCAGGCGGTGACGGCGTCGCCAAACTCATCCGACCTTGATAACCAGGGTGGACGTCGCTATCGGCTCGGACCGGGGGACCTGCTCGACGTGCGTGTCTTCGGCCAGCCGGATCTGAATTCCACGGTTGAAGTCGACGAGGACGGGAACATTTCTTCACTGCCGTTCATCGAGGATCCGATTCCCGCGAAGTGTCGCAACGAAAAAGAGTTGCAGAAAACAATCACCGAAGCCTATGCGAAGTACATACTAAAGCCACGCGTCAGCGTCCGCGTCCTCGAACGGCGTAGCCGGCAGCCGGCTTCAATCTTTGGGGCAGTGCGCACGCCGAAAAGCATGGCCCTGACGCGCCGGATCAAGTTGCACGAACTGTTAGCCGCGGCGGGTGGCATCACGGCCAGCGCGAGTGGCAAGATTCAAATCATGCACACCGAACCGGAGCTCTGTCCTGAGCCCGAAGACATGGCCGATAATTTACTGGCGAAAAACTCAGCCCCACCTGCGGCCGGGAGCGCGACTTCAGATGCAATCGCAAAGAGCGCCCCTCAGGATTCGGCGATTGGAGAGCTAAGGATAATTGAAATAAACACAATTAAAGGCGGCTTCGGATCGGAGGATCCTTACATTCGCCCCGGTGACATTGTTATCGTCACGGAAGGTCTCCCGGTATATGTTACTGGACTAGTGATTCAGCCGGGACCAATTGTCTTGAAAGACCGAATGACGCTCCGGCAAGCGATTGCTATGAGCGGCGGGCCGCAACGGATGGCTAAATCGGAAGTATTCATATATCGCCAGAAGGAAGGACAGAACGGCGTCCAGCCGCTTCCATTCAATTACGACGACATCAAAAAGGGCAAAGCTGAGGATCCATTGCTTCAGCCTTACGACATAATTGATGTCGGCCGCAGCTCAACATTCTCAGCCAAAGGATTAGCGGACATATTCCACGGGATGGCCATGAGCACCATCGGAATTGCTCCGCAGCGAATACCTTTCTAACTATCTAAGATTGGCAATGAACCAACGTACATCATCGACCAAGGCAAAAAAGCGCCGCAGCCTGACTTATCTTTGGATTCCCGTGCTGGCGGTAGTTGTATTTCTTCTCATCTACTTCGAAATGACAGAACTGCTGTACGTTCTGGCTACGCTTGGCGTTACCGCTCTGCTCGTAATTGTAGCGACTGCCGATCTGGGCGCCCACGAGCGCTCAGAAAACACTTTGCCTAACGCGCAAGCCGCTGGCAGTGGCATCAGTTCTAATTCGCCGAAATCCTCCACCAGGTAACTGTGCTGAAGATTGGGCCGTCGCGTCAGCTTCGTGGCGCGACGTAACTGCGCCGCGCTTTCACCACCAGTTTGCCTCTGGCTTTCTGCGCAGGTTGTCCCATTTCAATCTTCAATTTTCGAGTCGTGCCGTCGCGTTTCTTGTTAGTTGAGACGAACGCGAGGTTGTAGCGCGTGCGCAGATGATTGATCAGCGTCGCAAACGTCGTGTTGAGATTCTCAGGCTTGTCCTGCAGAATCTCGCCCCCGGTTTCGTTCGCCAACGTTTCGATATCTATGTAGGGGGCGCCGCCCAGCCGGCCCATGCGGGTCGCCCATTTCATAAAGCCATTCTCCATCTGCTGCTCGCCGGTTCGCGGGAGAATTGCCGAGACAACCGCGCCCGATTCATACACTGCCTGTGAAGCAGTCTTGCTTGACGGTCCGCCCAGGCAATCAAAGTCACGGGTCACTCCGGTGATGGCGACGATGACTCGTCTGCCGATCGGATTGCCGGCGCGTTGCATGTACTCCGCAGCCTCAAAGAACGCTTTATTGAGGCAGTGGTGGGCCTCTTCATCGTGCGGCGGAACTCGGTCCAGCGCGTCGGAAATGCGCATGCGGTCGCGGGTGAACTCCTGCAACAATTCTACATCGTTGTGATACGTCATCACGGCGACTTCGTCGGTTGGTTTCAGGCGCGCGATGGCGTCCTGTGCGGCGCGACGCACTTCGGTGCCGAACGGGTCCAGACAACCTCCGCGATCGACCAGCAACAGCACGGACAGCGGCAAACTGTCCTGACTGAAATGGGTGATGGTCTGTTTTACTCCATCTTCGGAAAGTACGAAGTCCTGCTGCTGCAAATCACCCACGCCGCGCGCAGTCTTTTTGTCGAGCACCAAGGCATCAATCGTAACCAGATCGACATCGACTTTGACGATCTCGTCAGGTCGTCCTCCTGTGTTTGAGTTGCCGGTTGCGGTGACCCGCGGCCGTGTCTGGGAGCGCGCGGAAAGCAAAAAGGGAAGAGAGACTAGCGCGGCCAGAGCTGCGACCAGAACTACCAGGAGCGCCGTCCGGCTTGATTTGGCTAAGAAATCAAGGAATGTCGGGTACTTCATGAACTTCTCCTCCGTTCAATTTGTGATGGCAAGAACCGAGGAGAGTATTTGATTGTTTCTACGGGATGACCCGCAAAAGAGTTTCGAAAGAGGAGAGATTTGCGGCCAAATGATATCTGATTGGCGCCCGTTTATAAAGAGCTTTGTCCTGGGTAGACAGTCGTTTATTTGGATGCCCCGGCGCTTTGGTTTTTCTTTACGGTCGATTAAAGTATCGGCGACCCAGACGAATTCACCCCCCAGGTTTTTCGGAGGCATTTCATGAAGAGATTTAAGTTCGCGTTGGTAATGCTGGCGGCAGCCGCCATGTTGTCGATATCGCTGGATGCGTCGCGTTGGACTGCGCGCGCGCAGAAGAGTGGAGATGGCGGCGGTAGCTCGCCCATCGTTTACCCAACGACTAAGAAAGTTGATGTCGTTGACGATTATTTTGGCACGAAGGTTCCTGACCCTTACCGGTGGCTGGAGGATGATCGGTCTCCAGAAGTCGCAGCCTGGGTCGAAGCCGAAAACAAAGTGACCTACGCGTATCTGGATAAAATTCCTTACCGCACGGCGATCAAGGATCGCCTGATGACACTTTATAACTATCCGAAGTATGGCGCGCCGACGCGCCGCGGCGAATGGTTCTTTTCAACCAAGAACGACGGCTTACAGAATCAAAACGTCTGGTACATCCAAAAAGGGCTGGACGGAACTGCAGAAGTTCTTCTTGATCCTAACAAGTTCTCCGCGGACGGCACTTCACGCTTGGGCTCATTGACTATTTCAAATACCGGAAAATACCTGGGCTATGGGATCTCGGAAGGCGGATCAGACTGGAACGAGATTCACGTGCTCGATGTCGCCACGCGCAAACCGCTCGACGACAAACTTGATTGGGTGAAGTTCTCGAACGCTTCCTGGAAAGGTGACGAAGGCTTCTATTACAGCCGCTATCCCACGCCGCCCGAAGGCAAAAAGATGGCGCAAAAGAACGAGTACCAGAAGACTTACTATCACAAGATCGGCACGCCTCAGTCTGATGACATTCTCGTTTTCGAAGACAATGCACATCCGGGCCAGTTCACTGGCGTGCGCGTGTCTGACGATTTGCGGTTCGAGATCATGACGCACTCAGATTCGACGACCGGCAAGAAAGGGAACTCAGTTTACTTTCGCGATGCTTCCAGGAATGAGAAGGACTGGACGCCGATCGTTGCCGACATCGCTGACGATGATTACCGCGTGATTGATGATATCAACGGCAAATTCCTGATCGAGACGAATCATGACGCGCCGAACGGCAAGATCGTTGTTTATGATCCCAGCGCGAAGACCTGGAAGGACCTGATCGGCGAAAAGCCAGAGCCTCTCGAGATGAGCAGCACAGCTGGAGGTAAGTTGTTTGTGACCTATTTGAAGGACGTCACGACGCGTGCCTACGTCTACAGTCTCGACGGTAAGCTGGAAAACGACATTGCGATGCCGGGGCCGGGCTCACTTCCTGAATTTCAGGGCAGTCCGCAATTTGGGGGCCGCGCGGACGATAAGGTAACGTTCTATACCTTCACGTCCTTCAATTATCCGCCGACGATTTTTAAGTACGACATCGCGAAGAAGAAATCGAGCGTCTTTCGCAGCGTCGACATTCCCGGATTCAATCCCGCCAATTACGAAACGAAAGAAGTTTTCTATAACAGCAAGGACGGCACCCGCGTCCCGATGTTCGTGACCTACAAAAAGGGCATTAAGCTCGACGGAAACAACCCGACGCTGTTGTACGGATATGGCGGGTTCAACATTACGACTTCACCGGGTTTCAGCGCTTTACGCGTGGCGTTACTTGAACAGGGAATTGTTTACGCCTCGGCCAACATGCGAGGCGGCGGCGAGTACGGCGAGAAGTGGCACGAAGCGGGCACGAAACTCCAGAAGCAAAATGTGTTCGACGACTTCATTGCCGCAGCCGAATACCTGATCAAAGAGAAATACACTTCGCCGAGCAAGCTCGGAATCGAAGGTGCTTCTAATGGCGGATTGCTGGTGGGCGCAGTAACCAATCAGCGGCCCGATCTCTTCCGGGTCGTTCATCAACATGCCGGGGTCATGGACATGCTGCGCTTTCACAAGTTCACAATTGGCGCCGCGTGGATTTCGGACTATGGCTCAAGCGAGCAGAGCGAAGCACAATTCAAAGCGATTTATGCCTACTCGCCGGTTCACAACGTCAAGGCGGGCACAAAGTATCCGGCGATACTGGTGACGACTGCCGATCACGACGATCGCGTAGTGCCGGCGCACTCGTTCAAGTATGCGGCTGCCTTGCAGGCCGCACAGGCGGGCGACAATCCGGTCATCATTCGCATCGATACGAAATCGGGACACGGCGCCAGCAGCACAACCAAACAACTGGAGCAGACAGCCGACATCGACTCGTTCTTCTTCTACAACCTTGGCGTCACGCCGAAGTGGTAGGTCCTGGGAGCGCGGGCATCCTGCCCGCATACACAGAGGGAGCGCGGGCATCCTGCCCGCATAAACAGAGGGAGCGCAGGCATCCTGCCCGCATACACAGAGGGAGCGCAGGCGTCCTGCCCGCATAGACAGAGGGAGCGCAGGCATCCTGCCCGCATAGACAGAAAGGCCGGCATCACGCCGGCCTTTTTTGTTTTCCTCTTGCGGAAGCAACTACGAACTGAATCCGCGCTTCTTCATGAGCGCTTCGACCTTCGGATCGCGCCCCCGGAAGTTGCGATAAGCTTCCGCCGGATCAATCGTGTTCCCGACTGAAAAGATGCTCTTGCGCAGCCGGTCCGCTACTTTTCGATCATATGGGCCGCCCGCTTCGGTGAAGGCGCCGAACGCGTCTGCCGTGAGCACGTCTGACCATAGGTAGCTGTAATACCCGGCGGAATACGAATCGCTCGAGAAGACATGCAGGAAGTGCGGCAGACGGTGCCGCAAAACGATCTCTTTCGGCATTCCGATTTCTGCCAGCGCTGCTTTCTCAAACGCCCGCGCGTCGATCTTCTGATCACCGAGGAGATGGAGCTTCATGTCGAGAATCGCGGCCGCCAAATACTCAACCGTGGCGAATCCCTGATTGAATGTCTTGGTGCGATTAATCTTGTCGACTAACTCCTGCGGAATCGGTTTTCCAGTTTGATAGTGCAGCGCGAACTTTTGCAGCACCTGCGGGGTCGACAGCCAGTGCTCCATCAATTGCGAAGGGAACTCGACGTAATCGCGCGCCACCGCCGTTCCGGACAACGACGGATACGTGACATTGGAATTCAAGCCGTGCAGCGCGTGGCCGAATTCGTGAAACATTGTCGAGGCGTCGTCCCATGAAATCAGCAGCGGCTCGCCTGGTTTGCCTTTCACGAAGTTCGCATTGTTGGAGACGATGGTGGTGATTTCGCCGTTGACGCGCTCCTGGCTGCGATACGCGTTCATCCATGCGCCCGAGCGCTTGCCGGGCCGCGCAAACGGATCGAAATACCACAGGCCGATGTGCTTTCCGGTCGTCTTGTCGGTGACTTCCCAAACTTTGATATCGGGATGCGCTACCGGCACATTCGGCGCCGGCGTGAACTTAAAATTGAACAGCTCGCCCGCGACCCAATGAATTGCCTCGCGCAATTTATCGAGTTGCAGATACGGCTTCACTTCATTCTGATCGAGATCGTATTTCGCATTGCGCACACGCTCCATGTAGTAACGATAATCCCACGGCGCTATTTGAAAGGTCGAACCCTCTTTCGCAACCAGCGCCTGCATGTCGGCGACCTCTTCGTGCACGCGCTGCACGGCCGGCTTCCAAACCGCCATCATCAAGTCCATGGCGCGTTCGGGCGTTTTGGCCATCTGGTTTTCTACGCGCCAGTGCGCATGCGTCTGGTAACCCAGCAGCTTTGCGCGCTCAGCACGCAACTGCAGAATCTGCGTAATCGTCGTGTTGTTGTCATGCTCGTCGCCGTTGTCGCCACGCATGATGAACATGCGCCAGACTTTCTCGCGCAGGTCGCGGCGATCTGAGAAAGTCAGGAACGGCTCAACTGAAGAACGGGTGTTGATGATGAGCCAGCCCTCCTGTTTCTTGGCAGTGGCCGCCGCGGCCGCCGCATCGCGCACCGATTGTGGCAAGCCCGCGAGATCGCTCTCACTCTTTATCTGGACGAATTCATTGTCTTCTTCGAACAAAACGTTGTTGCTGAATTTCGTGAATAAGGTCGCCAGTTGCTGATTGATTTCGGTCAGGCGCGCTTTCGATTTAGCGTCAAGCTTCGCGCCCGCTCGCACAAAGTTTGTGTAATCGAGCCACACCAGCCTCTGCTGCTCAGGGGTGAGTTTTTTCTTGTCGGGCGAGTTGTAAACCGCTTCGATTCGTTTAAAGAGCTTTTCGTTTTGCGTGATCTTGTCGCTGAAGGCGGCCAGCTTCGGCGCCATCTCTCGCTGCACAGCCTGGAAGTCCGGACTGCTCATTGTCGATTGCCAGACGTTGTAGACCGTGCCCACGCGATCGAGCGTCTGACCGGCCTTTTCCATGGCCACGATCGTATTGTCGAAACTGGGCGCCGCGGAGTTGTTGGCAATCTGATCGATTTCCGACAAGTTCTCAGCCATCGCGGCTTCCAACGCGGGCTTGAAATACTCAACCTTAACTTGATCGAACGGAGGTATACCGCCGTACGGCCCCGTCCACTCAGAAAGCAGGGGATTTGGATCAGCGGACGTCACGGTGACCGCGCGTGAACTGTTACCGATGACGAGAGCGGCGATCGCTCCGGCTGCGGTGGATATGAGCAGCATGCGTTTCCATTTGTTCGACATGAATCGAATACCTTTCATTGAGATTACTTCGAAGACGGGACGAATTAGCCCGTTAGTATATTGTCGGGCGCGTTAGGTTGTACAGCCGGCGAGAGTATCGCTTCGATGCGATAGAGCGTCGCGTATTGGTACTTTTTTTGCTCGTCGGAGCGGGTCGATGCGCGTCGCAAACGCGGTTGCTCATTGGCTTACTCATTGCTTTGAGATCGAGGTCAGAGGAGACGAGAAATGAATCCATTAACTATAGCGATCATCGCATTTTTTGCGTTGGCTGTAATCGCCGCAGTAGCGGTTAGCGTGTGGCTGTACACATCGAACAAACGAAGTAAGAGGCTCCGTGCCGAGTTCGGGCCTGAGTACAGGCGCATGGCTCGCGCCGAAGGTGACGCCACAGCCGGTGAGAAGCTCTTGCAAGAACGCCAGGCCCGCGTCAAGAAACTCGACATCAAACCGTTGACCGACCAACAAAGAAATGAATTCGCGGATGCATGGGAATCAGCCCAGGCTGAGTTCGTAGACGATCCCACGGCCGCCGTGGCGCATGCAGACGTGTTGCTGCAGGAAGTGATGAATGTGCGCGGGTATCCGGTCGCGAACTTCGAGCAACGCGTGGCGGATGTCTCTGTCGATCATCCGGCCGTGGTGCAGAACTATCGACTGGCGCACGACATCGCGGTGCAACATGAACACAGCGATGTGGGCATCGAGAAGTTGCGTGAAGCAATGCTCCACTATCGAGCGCTGTTTGCGGACTTGCTGCATGACGGCGGCTTGCAGCCGGTGAGACAGGTCAGACCAGACACGCGTCGTGCAGCGTAAGACGAAAGGCAAAAGGCAGAAGGCAAAAAGCAGAAAGCAGAAAGCAGAAAGCAGAAGGCAGAAAGCAGAAGTAGTACGCAGTAAGCAAACGGCCAGTCACATGCTTGCTGCCTTTTGCTTACCGCCTTTTGCTTACCGCCTTTTGCCTTCTGCTTACTGCCTTCTATCTGTTACTGTGCCAGACTTTTTTCTTCGCCTGCTTCTTACGACGTTTAGTTCCAGAGCGGCGAGGTAGTTTTTTCGGATCACCGGTCGCGGCTTTTTCGACTACGCCCCCTTCATCGGCGGCAATCTCAGCGAGTGTCCGCTTCGTGAGAACTGAGTAGGGCTGTGACTCAGCAATCTCTTCGCCCTCTTCGGCATATTCGTCTTTGTGTTTGATAAGCAACCATTGGCGATTGCCGCCCGTGCGCACGAGCACGAACGAACCCTTCAACTTCTTGCCGAGCAGCACGAATTTCAGATCGCCTTTCTTCAGTCCGTCCGACACTTTCTTGACGTTCTCAGGTGCGTACACGCCATAGTCCCAAACCATCACAGTGCCCCCGCCATATTCGCCTTCGGGAATCACACCTTCGAAGTCTGCGTAATCGACCGGATGGTCTTCGACCTGCATCGCGAGTCGCTTCACAGTGGGATC
>DATNEI010000061.1:0-8714 GCA_035606795.1 Pyrinomonadaceae bacterium | reverse complement strand
TGTTTGTATTGATGACTTGTTTGAATGGTTATTCGCAGGATGCGTACATCGACAGCCTCGGCGAGTCTCTATTGAAAGCGCCGCAAGGCGGCGCCATGGCGGTGTGGGCGTCGTCCGGCTTCACCGAATCTGACCCGCAGTTCGTGATGAGCTCACGGTTCTACCAGCAACTGTTCGGCTCAACTGCGGTCCGACTCGGCGACGGCTTCAAACCGGCCAAGCTCTCCATCGCAGACAAAGACGTCCAACGCACCTGGCTCCTTCTCGGCGATCCATCCATGCGACTGAGATAGCCTGGATCAAACTAAACAACAAAGCGCGCTACATGCTTTTAATGTCGCGCGCTTTTGTTTGCTGTAACTTGAGCTTTTGGTTTCGCCGTCTTCATAACGGCAAGGTCAATCGTGCTTCACAGCCTCTGGCCCCGGCACAGTTCTCCAGACTAAGTGTTCCGCCATGCGCTTCAGCAATCTGACGCGAGAGTACGAGCCCGATGCCAGAGCCGGACGCTTTGGTAGTAAAGAAAGGCACGAACAGGTTCGACGTGTTTGCCAATCCTAATCCTTCGTCCTTCACGCACACCACGAGTTGACTGTTTTGGTGAGACCATCCCACTTCAACCTTACCCTTGGTTTCCAGCGACGCATCGACGGCGTTCCGTATCAAGTTAATCAGCAACTGCTCGACTTGCGCCCGGTCTCCGCGCACGATCGTCTCTGGCCCACCGATAATTTTCACTGGCAGACGCGTCTCGAGAGCAGCCACTCGTTCGACCAGTTTGCCTATATTCACTGTCTCGAATCGCGGTGGCGGCAAACGGGCCAGCTTTGAATACGACTCAATGAATCGAGCCAGCGAATCTGCGCGTGACGAGATCACTTCGAGTCCGCGATGCATGTCATCGCGCAAATCGGGGGGCTGGGGTTCGCGTTTGATCAGATCGTCGAGACTACCCGCCACGGATTTGATCGGAGCCAGCGAGTTATTTAGCTCGTGACCCAATACGCGCAGCAGGCGCTGCCAGGCTGAACGTTCCTCTTCGCGCAGTGTCTTGCTCAAATCGGTTAGTACCAACAACTGATGTTGCTGTCCGCCCTCGCGAAATGTGCCACGGCGAATTTCCCATCGACCTGCGGCGCCCGGAAAATTCATTTGGACCGTACGTGGGCCGGCAGATTCCTGGCCATCCACGCACACTGCTAAACCAAGTTCGTCGAGAGTGTGCCCCAAGAGACGCGTCGCCGGCTGCGCCAATAGTTTTTCACCGGCGCGGTTCACCAGGCACAACTGATGTCCCGGGTCAAAGGCAAAAATGGCCGAGTCAATTTCTGACATCACGGTACGCAGCAGCGCCGTTGCTTCCATCGCCCCCAGTCTTTGACCGCGCAGGGTTGAACCAAGATCATTTACTTCGAGCATCACTTCGCCGAGAGCGTCGCCGCTGGTCGCGCGACGGCCCCGGATTGAGTAATCACCTTCGCGAATAGCCGCCAGAATATTTGAGAGCGTTTGTAGCGGTCGCACGACGCGGTTCTTCAGGTTTGCCGAAACGGCGAGCCAAAAACATACCAGCAGGAGATCAACCGTCCATTGCACGCGGGGTGAATAACCATCGAGCCACAGCAACAACGCAGTGAGAGCGACGCCCGGCAGACCAGCCGCCACTGACAGCAACGTGACGCGGCCTTCAAACTTCAGCCGGCTATGGCGGCTTGCGGGGTCCAGGTAGGAGAAGGTCGAAGTTTCGCTCGATCGTTTTCCAGGCGTAGCCACGATTTATGATAACCCATATTTTTGCAGCCGCCGGTAAAGCGCGCTGCGACTGAGGCCCAGTGCTTCAGCCGCGCGATTGGCGTTGCCTTCGAATCGCGCCAGCGCTTTGGTGATCAGTAAACGCTCGGCATCTTCCAGGCTCATCTCTTCGAGGCGCGCGGAAATTTCTGCCGCAGTTTCTCTCTGCAGCGCCAGGTCCATGGCGGTGACGACGTCGCCAGAACTCATTAGCACCGCACGCTCAATCACGTGATCAAGTTCACGCACATTGCCCGGCCAGGGATGTTCGCGGAGCGCTTCCAGCGCCTGGAGGCTCAATCCCATGCGCGTGCGCCGGTAACGTTCGCTGTGTTGGCGGAGAAAATGTTCGGCCAGTGGAGCGATGTCCTCACGCCGCTCACGCAAAGGCGGTAAGTGAATCTCGACGGTGTTTAAACGAAACATGAGATCCTGGCGAAATTTTCCTTCGGCCACCTCGGCTTTCAGATCGGCATTCGTTGCCGAGAGGACGCGGACATCAACTTTGCTAGTCTTCGATGATCCAACGCGCTCAAATTCGCCGGTTTCCAATACCCGTAAGAGTTTTGCCTGCAGGTTCATCGGCACGTTGGCAATCTCATCGAGAAACAGGGTGCCGCCGTCGGCTAATTCGAATCGTCCCACGCGATCAGCCTTGGCGTCGGTGAACGCGCCACGCACGTGACCAAACAATTCGCTCTCGAATAACCCGGGAGAAAGAGCGCCGGCATTTACTGAAACCAGTGGTTTGGCCGCGCGCGCAGAAACGGCGTGAAGGGCGCGCGCGATAACTTCCTTGCCGGTGCCGTTTTCGCCGGTGATAAGGACGTTCGCATCGGCGGGTCCGATGCGCTCAACGACGTTCAGCACCGATTTCATCGACGCGGATTCGCCGATGATCTGCGAGAATTTTGCCGACGCGCCATCGTCGCGCAGCGCTATGTTTTCAGCTTCCAGCCGTTGACTGCGTCGCAGCGCCCTCCCTAGTTCAATCTGAGTGCGTAACACCGAAAGGAGACGCGGGTTGTCCCACGGCTTCTGAATAAAGTCGCGGGCGCCGCGACGCATAGCTTCAACCGCCACATCGACACTTCCCCACGCCGTCATCACGACCACCGGCAGGGTCGTATCGAGGCCCTGAATTCTTGAAAGCAAATCCAAACCTTCGCTACCCGAGGTCGTGTCCCGTGTGTAATTGAGATCTATTAAGACGAGATCGAATTCTTCGGATTCGACGATCTTCAAGACGCCGGCCGGCGATGAGGCGGTAACCGTGTCGTAGTTTTCGTTTTTGAGCAGCAGCCGCAAGGCGGCCAGCACGTCAGCCTGATCGTCAGCGATGAGAATCTTTGGCATTTGGCGAAATCTAGTTCTCTTCTTCGTTTGGAAGAAGAGCTGCGGATGAGATCCTGGAGATGAGGTCAGTACCGGGACCGGTAGCGACCGCGTAACGTTGCGTCAATCAAATCGTCACCAAATACAGACCCGCTCGCTACTGCTCCCGGTACTGACTCCGAGCCCTCATCGCGACGTTCTCCCAGACGGACAGGGCGAAAAGGCCATTTACTCTTTACTCATACCTCAGCGAATTGACCGGATCGACTTTTGTCGCGCGCCTCCCGGGAATGTAGCAGGCAATCAACGCAATCGCGAACAGCAGTAGCGCCACGCCTCCGAAGGTGATTGGGTCGGTTGGTTTTACGCTAAAGAGCATCGTCGCCATCAACCGCGTTAAGGCAAATGCACCCAACAGGCCTGCTGCCATTCCGATAATAGTCAGCATCATTCCCTGCCTCAGGATCATGTTGAAGACATCGCGAGGTTGCGCCCCGATCGCCATGCGGATGCCGATCTCGTGCGTTCGTTGCGTTACCGCGTAAGACATGACGCCGTAGATGCCGACAATGGCCAGGATGAACGCAATTCCAGCAAAGATGCTGAGCAAAGTGAGGTTCAGGCGTTGTGGCGCAGTTGACTCGCCGCGAATCTCGTCCATCGTGCGAATGTTGTATATCGGCTGATCGGGATCGATTGATCTGACTTGATTCCGCGCCGACGCGATCAGCTGATTCGGATCGCCCTGACCCTTGACGATTACCGTCATCGCTTGAAAGGGGACCTGCGAAAACGAAAAGTAACCCTGGACGCGGTTCGAATCATCGTCCAGACTCTCCATCTTTACGCGGCCGACGACGCCCACCACTTCGAGCACGGGGGCGGCCGCGTCTGTGCCAAACTTGATGCGCTTACCTACGGCTTCTTCGTTCGGCCAATAGCGTTTCGCAAATTGCTCGTCAATGATAATCACATTCGTCCCGGCCTGTAGTCGCTCGCCCTCGTTCAGCTTGCTGAGGTCTTTGCCGGCTAAAAACGATCTATCGTCATGCTCGGTGTAGTAGCGGCCGCGCAACAGCGGAATATTCATCGCGCGAAAATAATCCGGCGTCACCGTGCATGCCTCCATCAAAGGTCTATCACCCGGTGCCGGCGTTGGCCGGCCGTCGACTAAAAACGAAGTCTGCCAACCGTTATTGCCGAGCGGCAGGCCCGACGCAGCGCCGACCGATTGCACGCCGGGCAAGGTGCGCAGGTCCTGCACCAAGCGATTAAAGAATTGACTCCGTTGCTCCAGGCTGGCGTATTTCCGCGCCGGCAATGCCACCGTGAAGCTGGTAAGGTTGTCGTACGAAAAACCGGGATTCACATTTTGCAATCGATAGAAGCTACGAATCATCAAGCCCGCGCCAATCAACAGCACCATCGTGGTAGCTACTTCGACAATCACCAATGAACTGCGCAACCAATGTCTGGCCGACGTGCCGCGGCCGGCTTCTTTCAAAGTTTCATGGACGTCGACATCGCCCGCCTGAAGCGCCGGAACCAGCCCGAACAGGATTCCAGTCAATACCGATACACCGACCGTGAAAGCCAACACGCGCCAGTCGAGACCGATTTCCCGTGAACGCGGAATCGCAGTCGGACTGATGTACAGAATGAATTTCACTGCCAGGCGCGCGACGCCTAACCCCAGCCCGCCGCCGATAATTGCGAGCAACAAACTCTCGGTCAGTAGCTGACGCGCGATGCGCCAGCGGCTGGCTCCCATCGCCGCGCGAATTGCCATCTCTTTGCGTCGTCCGGTAGCGCGCGCTAACAAGAGATTCGCGATGTTCGCGCACGCAATCAGCAGCACGAATCCAACTGCGCCGAATAGAATCCAGAGCGTCTGCTTCACGGTGTCGCCGACCAGGACTTCCATCATTGTCCGGATGCGAATGCCGTTGTTGGCGTTTGAATCCGGGTATTGCTTATTGAGATTCGCGGCGATGTTGTTCATGTCGGCCTGCGCCTGCGCTTGCGTGACGCCCGGCTTGAGGCGGCCTACGCCGTACAGCCCGGGATGATTGCCGCGCTGCTGCCAATTCGGATCGTCCGACAGTGGTCCGACCGGGACCCACATTTCGACTCTCGTGGGAAACGCATATTCGGGTGGCATGACACCAATCACGGTATAGCTGCGGCCGTTGAAGCTTAGCGATTGATTGAGGATGCTCGCTTGTCCACCGAACCGCCGCTGCCACAATGCATAGCTGAGCACGACGACGGGCGCTGCGCCCGGTTTGTCTTCATCGTTGGTAAAGACTCTGCCGATGAGCGGTTTGGCGCGAAGAGCGGCAAGTAGATCGGCGGAGACCTGGCCTGTCAGAATTCTTTCGGCCTCTCCGTAACCCGTGAAGTTATAACTACTGCGATTGTAGACGCCGATCTTCTCAAACACATGGTTCTGATTCCTCCAGTCAGTGAAGTCCGGATAAGAGATCGACATCTCGTCGAGCACCGGAGAGCGTTCATTGAGAAACAAGAGCTCGTCAGGATGATCGAAGGGCAAAGGCCGCAACACGACCGCATTCAACACGCTAAAGATGGCGGTGTTCGCGCCAATGCCCAGCGCCAACGCGAGAATCACGATGAAGGTTATTCCCGGAGTCTTGAGCAACATCCGCGCGCCATACCGAAGATCCTGGATGAAGGTGGTCATCGTTCATTCCTCCCTATGGGCTTTGGTCCAAGAACCGCTCTTTGAAATAGGACATCTGCAGAACCTCTCAGGTCGGGAAGGGTGGTTTACCCCCGCTCCTTCATTTTCCTCAAGCAATCTCTCATCAACAGGGCGGGGGCAAGCCGCCCTTCCGAACCTGAGAGACTATTCTTGCTGCAAATTCCCTTTCATCGACTTCTTTTCTAAAGTCTATTCGTATCGCAAAGCCTGCAATGGATCGACCTTGGTCGCGCGTCTTGCGGGGATGTAACACGCCGCGAGCGCAATCACGAGCAAGCAGACCGAGACGGCCGCGAACGTCGCCATGTCCGTGGGCTCGACGCCAAACAGTAAGCTGCTCATCAGACGTGTCAAGGCAAACGCTCCACCCAGTCCGATTACTACGCCGATAATTGTGATAACCAGACCGCTCTTCATAACCAGTCTCATGACATTGCCAACCTGCGCTCCCAGTGCCATCCGAATTCCGATTTCGTGAGTTCTTTGCGTAACTCCGTAGGACATTACGCCGTAGACGCCGACCGCGGCGAGCACTAACGCGAGACCGGCAAACAGAGTCAGCAACAGCATGTTGAAGCGGCGCGCATCAAAGGAGGCTGCCGCCACTTCATTCATCGTCTGCACCTTCGTAATCGGCAGTTGCGAATCCACTTTCCAAATCTGTTCCTTGACCGCTTGCGTCATCGCGCCGGGATCGCCCTGTGTTCGCGCTGCAAACGACATCCAACGCTTCCACGGATTTATTTGCGTGTACGGAGTATAGAGCGCCGGCAGTTCAGGTAGATCGAGCCCGAAATGCTTGACGTTCCCGACGACCCCGACAATCTCGATCCAATGCACCTCAGAATCGCGGGCCCAACGAACGCGCTTCCCCAGCGGGTTCTCGTTGGGGAAATACTGCCTGACCATCTCGTCGTTGGCTATTCCTACTAACGGCGCGTGGTCATTGAAATCCGGTGATTGAAAGTCTCTGCCGCTTTTCAGCGGAATCTGCATCACGTGAAAGTAATCCCCCATGACGCTGCGCGTTTCGAGACTCGGCTCGTCGCCGGGAGCAATTGGCGGACGGCCTTCGATTAGGAAATCATGATCGAGCGAGTCGCCACTCAACGGTAATTCACTGACCATTGCGCCTTGCGTGCCCGGCAGTGAGTTGATGTTGGCGAGCGCCTGAGCGCGGAATCGCGTCTGCGGTTCTACCTCTTTGTATCGGGTGTCCGGCAACTCGACCCGCATGGTGAGGAGATGCTCGGGGTTGAATCCGGGCTCAACATTTCGCAACTTCCAAAAAGTTTTCACTAATAAGCCGGCGCCGACTAACAGGACCAGCGCCACCGCCAATTCCCCGACGACGAATGCGTTACGCAGTCGCTGCTGTGAGCGGGACGCGCTGGCGCCGCGGGCACCTTCCTTCAATCCTGAGCTGCTCGCCGCGCGTGAGGCGGTCCAGGCGGGCAATAAGCCGAAAATCAATCCCGTCAGTAGCGAAACTCCCAGAGTGAAACCAAACACGCGCAGGTCTACCCCGATCTCGTCGAGGCGTGGAAGATTCTGGGGCTTGAGCGCGATCAGCATCTGAGTTCCCCACCAGGCAAGGAAAACACCGATCGCCCCGCCGGCCAGCGCGATCAAAATACTTTCGGTTAAGAGTTGGCGCATGATCCGCCAGCGGCCGGCTCCCAGGGCTGTGCGAATAACGATTTCACGTGCACGTTCAGCGCCTCGCGCCAGCAGCAGATTCGCAAAATTCGCGCACGCAATCAGCAAGACCAACCCGACAGCCGCGAACAGAATAAGCAATGCGTTCCGCGACTGACCAACGATCCGCTCCTGCAAAGCGATGAGTGCCGTGCTGCGGTTTTTGTTGTCCGCCGGATATTGCTTCGCCAGCTGCTCATCGATCAAACGCATCTCGGCGCTCGCCTGTGGCAGCGTGACTCCCGGCGCGAGCCGGCCATACGTCCTCAGGAAATGAACGCCGCGAAAATTCGCAGCGAGCGGATTTGTAACGTGGACCGGCGTCCAGGCTTCGCTGTTCTCTCGCGGCGACTTGAAACCTGGCGGCATTACGCCGATCACCGTATACGAGTTACCGCTTAATGGAATGCTCTTGCCAACGATGTTCTGATCGCCGCCGAACTGGCGCTGCCACAACGAATGGCTAAGGACAACTACAAAAGGACCACCGACTTGATCGTCATCCGCCCTGATGTAGCGGCCGCGGGCCGCGTTTATGCCGAGAGTTTCGAAATATCCACCGCTTACTTGTCCCACTTGAATCTGCAGCGGCTCTGCGCCTGCGGTATAAGCCAGCGGCGACAGCACCTCGCCGCCAATTTTTGAAAACGTGTGGCTGGCGGCGATGACGTCGGCCAGATCGGGCGCCGATTGATTCGAGCGAAAGGTGACCAAACGATCAGGTTGATCGTAGCTGAGTGGTCTTAACAGCACGGCGTTAATGACGCTGAAAATGGCCGTATTGGCCCCAATCCCCAACGCGACCGTGATGACAGCGACGGCCGCAAATCCAGGCCGGCCCCACAAGCTGCGAACACCGTAGCGGATATCTTTAAATAGTGTGTCCATCATCCCTCCGCACAAGTCAGTCTGGTTCAATTAGCTGCGCTCAGGCCCTGCCTGAAACTAATTCACGGCGGCTCTGCGGCCTGATGTGCGGACGCGCTCTGCGCTTCCGAGCCGGTTCGCAATGAACTTGGGGCTTTGCCCCAGCCACGCAGGCATAGCCCGAAGTGGAAAGGACACTCGCCGGAAGGCCAAAGGCCTTCCGCACATCAGACGGCATAGCCGGAGATTCTTTGGGCAATGCTTCACCGACCACCTCACTCGCATATCAGCGCTTCGA